>NZ_JAEMUC010000073.1:0-80954 GCF_018342455.1 Neochlamydia sp. AcF95
GTCTGGTGTACCCATGAGTTAGATTGGCTGCCTCAAAAAGAAGAATGGGTGGACCTAAATGCTCTGGTCTGCATGAGGAGCACTAGGTGCATTAAAGATAAGACATCAGTAGAAGCTAGATACTATATTGCTAGTGAAAAAGCTAGCGCTGAAAAGCATGGGCTAGGCATACGTTCGCACTGGTCTATAGAGAATAAGGTTCATTGGCAATTAGATGTTTCTTATGGGGAAGATAAAAGCAAAGTCCGTAAAGACCACGGCGCCCAAAATCTATCAGTTTTGAAAAGATGTACAATGAATCTACTAAAAGCTGATACAAAAACAAAAGCAGGAATTAAGGGTAAGAGAGCAAAAGCTGGATGGAATCGAGAGTATATGATGGAAATGCTAAATGGTAAATAAAATCTTCATGCAATTTCCCTGGTGAATTAGATAGGATTAAGGCTATAAGTAGGCTACTAGATTTAAGTAAACATTAGAAAATTAAAATTTAAATTATATAAAAAAATAAATGAATTTAAAAGGAAAAACTTATGAGCATAGGAAATTCAACCCCTGTTCCTTTTGTATTTCCTGACTTTAAGGAAATAGAAAAAAGAAACCTTTCCCCTAGCCAGGGTCCTTATGTCGAGATTAGCTTACAGATATTTGCAAAATTGCAGTTGGTAGACTTGCGTCAAGCAAGACTAGTATGTAAAGAATGGAAGCAGCTAATTCAACAAGCCAATTTATGGAAAGGCTTTTATCAAGGAAGTGATAAAAGTAGCTCACAGAAAGAAATAAAAGCGGTAAGCGATCAATTAATTTCTCTAGATCTTCCTGCGCCTAAATGGAATTCGTCGAGCACCGCTGAATTTTTATGGCATGATCCTGGCACTCCTATCAGCAAAGCTATGCTAGTAAAAGTAAATGCTGTAGCTACCTACCTATATACCGAAGGCTATGAACTAAAAGGTACCTCAGGGGACGGCGACTGCTTTTTTAGCGCTTTTTTAGGAAGCTATGAAGGACTTTCTAGAAAGATACCCTTGCTAGATGGTCAAAAAGATAAAATTTCCTATTTAAGGCAAGTACTTTCAGACATTGTTAAACATTCGAACCATATAAGAGCAGCAGAAATAATAGGAAAAGGAGCTTGGATAAGTGGTTTAGGTGAAGGAGATTTATTAGCTGCAGCTTTATCTATTCCTATAAGATTAATAACGGTTAATGAAGAACGATCGATTTGCGGTATTCATGATAGGTTAATTTTTTCCCAAACAGGTCTAGCGGAAGATGATAGATCCCAGGAATGGGAAACTATTCCTCAAGAAGAAAGGCCTCAAGAATATATCTTTATTGTGGATTTAGGCGGCCATTTTATTTATGCTCAAAAAACATTACATCAGCTTGAGATGCTAAGTGATCCTTTTCCATTTTTTTCTTCGCTAAACGATTCTCTCCTTCCTCTTTCTTTAGATAAGTCTTCTTCTACAGTTTCTGAGATCTACGTAGGTTGCATGATAACTGGCAACCAAGCAGAAAAGCTCTATTTGTATATAAAAGGTGGCTTCTTAAAAGGGTATTTGTATAGAAAAGAAAAGCTGATAGAAGAAATCTCTTCTAACCAAATTCAAGGAGGCCTGCAAGGCGAAATTGAGCCTCAAGCTCTCATTCGCCTGGTCAATGAAGTAGAACAGCCCGGTCTTTTTGCTCTTTATAATCCACAAGCTACAGATAAAAAAGTCATTTTATTACCTGCTCCTCAAGAGGGTAGCTATTTAGAAGAATATGTCTTAAGCTATATAGAAGCTCCTTTGCCCAGTGCAAATCTTTTTTGCCGTCCTAATCTTAGTAAAGCTTTAGAGAAAGGCTTAAAAAAATTTGGCCTGGTAAGTTTGATTAATGAGGAAGGAATCAATTGCCCTACAGGTAAAACAGAACTCACTAAAGCTTATTTTTATGCACAAAGGGAGCTTTATAGCCAAGCCCTGTGGTTGAGAGGAGAAAAAGAGTGGTTTATCGAGCAAGGCTTACAAGAATTTAGCCAGAAAGTAGGGCAGGATTGGCAAGAGTGGCTAGGTACGCATAGCCATTGGCTGATCATCATCGATGGGCTTAGCCATATTTCTCTGCTAAGAAAATTAGGCCTTATAGAGCTTGCTCAAAAAAAACAGGGTAAATTAATTGTTACTTCGCGCGATAAAGCTCATGATAGTGCTATTTTTCAAATACCCGTGAATTTATTTAGTAGCGAGGAAAGCAAAGACTACCTCTTACAAGTCATTCACCAAAAGGACGAACATAGCGTTGAAGAAGCTGAAAAGATAGGGCAAGCCTTAGGGGGTGTACCTAGCTCTTTAAAAAGAGCTACTGATTGGCTAAACGATAATGCTTGGCCTTTAAAAGTCTATTTTACTAGGCAAGCCGCAAGCTTAGCAGAGCACAAAGCCTACTTGGAGGCTAGGAGCAATTTAACACTCCCTAATGAGTACTTTACTGGTCGCGAAGCTGATTTAGTGGCTTTAGAGGAAACATTAACGCAAGGTAAGCCCTTAGTGTTAGCTGCACAAGTAGGCTTAGGAGGGGTAGGTAAAACCCAGCTAGCCCTACAATATGCTTACCGTGCAGCACCGCAATATAGTCTTATTTGGTGGCTAAATGGGGAAAGCGAGACTACTTTAATCCAATCGTACGCTAGCTTAGCAGAAAAGCTGCAAATTTATTTAACCGAAGAAGAAGAAAAGGAAGATAAAGCCTTAGTCAAAAAAGTCCATCACTGGCTTAAAGAAAATCCCGGTTGGCTGCTTATTTTTGATGATGCCGAAAATGCTACCACTCTTAATAGCTGGCTGCCTGAATCGGGTGGACATCTTCTCATTACTTCTCGTAAGCCTAATTGGCCTAATGCCCAAGTTTTTACCCTAGGCGTTTTTAAACGAGAAGAATCCATTGAGCTTATCCTAAAAATTACTCATCTAGAAGATCAAAAAGCAGAAGCTGGCAAGCTAGCAGATCTATTACAAAATTTACCCTTAGCTGTTTCTCAAGCGGCTTTTTATATCAAAGAAACGCGCATTTCCATAGAAGAGTATAGGGAGAAGTTTGAACAACACTATAAGGTATTATGGGAATTTGAAGTGCCGCCAGATATCTACCAGGCGACAGTCCAGGTGACGTGGCACGTGTCTATGGAAAAGATTCGGCAGGAAGAAGCAAGAGAAAAGGAAAGTAATGAATATCCCTCTTTAGCCGATCCTTTAATGCAGTTTTGTTCTTACTTGAGTTCACATGGCATTCCGCGTGATTTGCTTAAAGAGTGGGTGATTAAGCTTTATCAATCAGAAACTCCGTCATTAGACGTTAACCATAGTATTGATTTGCTTAGACGTTATTCTATGATTGAGGCCCATGCTGAGGCGATTAATATTCATAGCTTAGTGCAGCTGGTGACAAGAGACCAGCTTAAAGAAGAAAAACAAAAAGAGGTCTGTGGGAAGTCAATTAATTTATTTGCCAGCTTCTTTGATTTTACGAAAGAAGACATACAAAAAACTAAAAGAAACTTACAATTAGTATCTCATGCAGACAGTATTTCTCAACATGCATTAAACTTGCAGGTAGAAAAACATACAGTGTGCGATGTGTTAGATAGCAAAACATTGTATTTGGTTTATCAGGGAGCGACTATTCATGCCTTAGAGATTTTGTATCGTCAATGTCTTCCCTTAATAAAAGAAATTTATGGATCAACTTCTCTTCAGTGCGTTCGCCTTTTTCATAACTTGGGTTTAGCTTACTATAGTTTAAATGACCTAGGCAAGGCGCATAAATTCTACCGCAAAGCAATCTCTATTAGTTATAAACTTTTAGAAATTAAACCTAATGAAACACTTGACCCCGATAAAGAGATTACATCGACTCATGTGGAAGTAATGCGATTATTAGTAAGAACTAAAAATGCTCAGGCATCAATTTTAGCAGATTTAAAACTTTACTCTGAAGCGATCGATGAGCTTAAGCTGTCGATTCCTCTTTTGGAGGTACTCGAATCTTTTCCTGCAAATCAATTATCTTTAGCATCTGTTTACCGGCGTATAAGTGAGGTTTTTATAAATTTGGGTAATAAGATTGAAGCAAAAAACTATTTGAAAAATGCGCTTAGTATTTATCACGTTCATTTACCTTCAGACAGCCCCGAGAGGGCCGCAACCCTCTGCGATTTAGGCACAATACTTATGAAATCAAAAAAATACGAAAAAGCAAAAATATGTTTTGAAACAGCCTTTCCTCTTTTGAAAGCAGCTTTGCCACTATATCCTGAAACTTTTGCAGAATGTGCAACAAAATTAGGAGAAATTTATTACTACGCTGCCAATGAAGCACAAGCCAAAAAATTCTTTCAAAAAGCTCTCTCAATTTGCAGGAGTATAAAGACTAACAACTGCGCGGAATTAACGATACGCATTTTAAGAAAGTTGAGTGCAATCGAGATGGCATTCAAAAATAATTGGGAAGCAATGGAACATAGTTCAGAAGCCCTCTATCTAATCGAAAAGTCTCAATTTAAAATTGAAAGTGATAAAGAAGCTGTTAAAGCAGAAATATTATTTACACTTGGCATGGTTTGCTTTAATTTGCATTATTATGAAGATGCAAAGGAAAAATTCAAGCAAGCTCTTAATTTGTATGAGCAGATCGGGTCTGAAAACTACAGTAAGAAGATCTTGCAAGTCCTAGGAAGCTTGCGTGTACTTTTAATGAGACAAGAACACTATCAAGAAGCAAGAGAATATACTGAAAAAGCTTATCAAATGCATAAGCAATTTTCTTTATATAATGTTGACTATTTAGAAGTTATTTGTGACTTATGTTCCATTTTACAATATTTTGAAGAGTATCAAAAGATTCCAAAGTACTTGAAACAAGCCTTATCCCTTTACCAAAAAATCCAAGCAGAAAATCATCAAGACGTCCAGATCTGTGAATATATAAGCTTAATTTTGCAAGGAATCATAATCAAAATGGTATCTAATACAGAAGCTAAAAAATATTTGGTTAACGTATTGAGAGAACTTAATCAACTAAGTGAAGAGTCAATCAATTCACAAAATTATCAAAAAGCTGAAGAATATTTGTTGCAATTGTTGTTTGTTTATAATGATGTGTTATCTTCGAGCCATGGTATCTTGAAAAAAATCAAGAACAATTTGGGTGTTGTTTTAATTTATCAAGCTTATTATTTTTGGCAGGAAAATCACGATATACAAATGGCAGTTAGAAAATTTGAAGAAGGTATAAATTTTTATGAAGAGGGTGATCCTTACAGTTTGGAATTTGTGGCCTCAGCTTATCATAATTTAGGCTGTTGTTATGCCTCTCAGCATGAGTTTAGTAAAGCTAGAGAAAAGTTGGAAAAAGCAATACAATTACGCCCAAATTCAGGAAATTTTTGTGAACTTGGACACTTACTTTATATAGGGGGACATGAACTTGAAGCACTTGAATTTCTACTCCAATCAATAGCCTATCAAATTGATCAAAAAGAGCTTTCCTATGGAAAAATGGAGATGAATATTATTGATATAGACTTAAAAATAAAAATTGAGCAAGAGGGGTTAGATGTAACAGTAGTAGCTTCAATTTTAGCTTATAAGCTACTCATCAATTGTTGCATTAAATTAGGTCAATTGGAAGATGCTCAAAAGAATTTGGAAAATTTTAACCAGAAAGTTGGAGCTTCTCTTGACCCTATGGCTCATTATTTATTGGAGTGTGCAAAGAATGCAGCCAAAAAAGCTATGCACGATTAAGGGCATATGGAGTTGAGCTTCATTTTAGCAGTAAATTGAAAGGTTATCTGATTGCTATCGTGATGAGCAAGAAATTGTAATGAAAACTCTACTGATTTAAGTTCATGGATACTTAAAGGATGCTGATCGAAACGGCGATGTGCTTTTTTAAAGAAAATATCTTACTCGATTAGTCTTCAAATTTCTTAATTATTTCTTTTGTTGAGGAATGTAGGGTAGAGGAATTTGCGTTCTACAAAAATAGCTGATAGCGAGCAGAGCTATATGGTAAACCTTTTATCTATGAAAAAACTTAAAATCTCTAAAAAGCAATGAGTCCCAACCTAGGGTATAAGGTCTGATAGGGGGCGTGACTTAAGAGATTCGCTATTAAATTGTTTATGCGATGAGGCTTGCTTAGGTTCGGATGGAGAAAATATTTTTTGAAGAATAAGATGGGCATTTATAGAATTAACATAGCATCGCCATACGAAAGAAAACGGTAACGCTCTTTAATAGCCTTATTATAAGCTTCTTTGATTAACTCCGGTGAAGCAAAAGCACTGACTAGCATAAGTAGACTTGAACCTGGCTGATGAAAGTTGGTTAAGAGATGTTGTACATATTTAAATTGATAGCCCGGATGAATAAAGATGTTGGTGTTATATTTCCCTCCCATTATCGTACCAGAAGGGGAGGATGCTGCCTCTAGAGCACGACAAGAAGTGGTACCTACGCAGATTTGTCGCTTGTTGATAGGTCTTTTATTAAGGCGCTCGGCTGTCTCTTGGCTAATTTCAAAGGATTCATCATGCATTTGATGTTCACGTATATCCTCTACCTTAACAGGCAGAAAAGTTCCTAAGCCAATATGCAATGTAAGTTTATCTACCTGAACGCTTTTTCCTTCAAGTTTTTGTAGCAACTTATCCGTAAAGTGCAAGCCTGCGGTAGGTGCAGCTACAGAGCCAGGATGTTGCGCATAGACAGTTTGATAGCGCTCCTTATCTAGTTCAGGAATAGCTGCGCGACGCATATAAGGAGGGAGAGGGATATGACCAAATTTTTCTAAAGCTTGTGTAATATCTCCTTCATAATCGAAATTGACCACACGCTTGCCATCGGCTAAAACGTCTATAATTTTGCAGGAAAAACCTTCTTTAAAGGTCACATAGCTTCCCTTGCCTAGTTTTTTACCCGGTTTTACTAAAGCTTCCCAATCGCCTGTTGGAAGCCTTTTGATCAATAATATCTCTGCTTTACCACCCGTAGAACGTGAACCGATAAGGCGAGAGGGAAGAACTTTGGTATTATTGAATACTAGGCTATCTCCTTTGCCTAAAAAGTCAGCCAATTCATGAAAAACCATTTCATACATATTTCCTGAAGAGCGGTCGACTACAAGTAATCGTGTAGTATCACGAGGCTCGCACGGGTATTGAGCGATCAACTCTTCAGGTAAATCATATAGATAATTATTTAGTGAATGCCAATCTTTCATAAAAGGTTAGAGATATAAAGTCCTTAAAGGTGACAGGGAATCGAGCAAGAAACCATTATAGGGGGTCAGAAAATTTAAAGGTGGTGTTAGGAATGAAAATCTGTTGAGAAAGATCCATCTCATTTAACTCAGCCTTAAAGTGCCTCTTAAGCGCAGGCTTTCTTTATCTTTACTTTTTTTAGTTTGGCTTTCTATCTCTATCTCTGTCTAGCTTCTATAGGCAAGGTTATTGAATTAGTTTTACTATGTTAATTAATTCGCGATTAAATCTACTTGTGCACCAGGGAAAGCTTTCCTAAGAATTTGAGCGGCATGTTCACCTTGATGGGCAAGCATGGCAGCTTGATCTAAAGAAATTTTAGAATGGATAACTTGCGCATCTGCTCCATCTATTGCTTCTATACTATCCCACTTAGCCATCAACGGATTTGAAGAAAAAGTCATCACCATATGGTGAGTGGCTTTAACCGCTTGCTCGATAAGGTTAGAAGGGGGAGAAAGGGCATATCCCTGATAGCCTATTTGTCTGGCTTCAACGTCCCAGTAATGACTAGGAGCTTTTTGCTTTAGATAATAGGCATTTGTGCGTGCCGCAATGGCCACTGCAGCTAAAGCTTCTCCTGGCAGCGGTGCTTGCAGCCTTGCTGCTAGGACTGTTTTGACATATTCATCAAAAGGAATTTCATTAACAATACTAATTGTACCTCCGATGTCATAGATGTAAATACGTCCTTTATATTCAATGCCGTCGACTATTATAGTAGTAGCTTTGTCATCAGGCAGAATCATGAGCTGGTAAAGGCCTGGAAACTCTTCCTGCCATTTTAAGCCTTCGCTTAAAGGTTGAATATATTTTTTTTTACCGATAAAGCGTGTGCTTATATGCTTATTGGCATGAGGATCATAAATTTTGTATTTACCTTTGACCTCCAACATAGTCCCTGGTTTATTATGCATAATTAAAATTTTTAAAGTATCATTGGCTGCCGGCAAGGGTTTGTTAAAAAAGGTAGATAAAGAATCTGCTATGCCTGCATACGCTGCATTGGACAGTAGAATGAGACTCAAGAAAGCGATGAACATTTTTTTGATCATAGTCGTTCTCCTAATTATTGATCGTTAATTTTAAATGCTGATAGGCAAGAGGTGTGACTTCACGACCGCGCGGAGTTCTTTTAATAAAACCTTGCATGATAAGGTAGGGCTCGTACACTTCTTCAATCGTATGGGCTTCTTCTCCAATAGCAACAGCAATAGTATTGAGTCCCACCGGGCCACCCTTATAATGGTGAATCATCGTTTCTAAAATCTTAATATCCATTTCATCTAAACCTTTATGATCGATGGAAAGCATTTCTAAAGCTTTTGAAACAACTTCTGGGTTAATTTTATTACCTGCACGGATCTGGGCATAATCACGCACCCAGCGCAAAAGATTATTGGCAATTCGTGGAGTCCCGCGTGCACGGCGGGCAATTTCTAAAGCCGCTTCAGGGGCGATATTTAAATTTAAAATGCGCCCTGTACGCATGATGATTTGCACCAGAATCTCGGGAGGATAAAGTTCCAAGCGACAATTAAGCGCAAAACGAGATCTTAGAGGGCTAGAAAGCAGTCCTGAACGGGTCGTTGCACCTGCTAAGGTGAATTTGCTTAATTTAACTTGAACGCTACGCGCATTGGGGCCACTGTCGATCATAAGATCGAGCACAAAATCCTCCATAGCAGGATAAAGATATTCTTCGATGGTACGGTTGAGGCGATGAATTTCATCGATAAAGAGAATGTCGCCATCTTTGAGGTTAGTGAGCAAGCCAGCAAGATCGCCAGGCTTCTCAATGACTGGGCCTGAGGTTATCACTATATTAGTGCCCATGACCTTAGCAAGAATATTAGCAAGTGTTGTTTTTCCTAAACCTGGGGGGCCAGAAAAGAGGCAATGCCCTAATGCTTCTTTACGTTGCTTGGCAGCTTCTATAAGAACTGTTAGTCGTTCACGTAACTGATCTTGGCCGATAAAATCAGCCAAGGATTGAGGGCGTAAGGGGACTTCAAAAGTAACATCTTCTTGACCTAGAGTAGATTCAATGTAATTTTTTGATTCCATAATTAATCTTTAGGAAAAGAACCCTAAGGCGTTTAGGAAAACAAATATTATTAAGATAGGAGACATTATTTTAAAGCAAAACCTAAAATAATGCAATAGCCAAGGATGATTGTCAAAAAAATGAGAAGAGCCTAGTTTTAAACTATTTAAGCTATGAGTAGTGCCCCATACCCATCCTACGAGGATGATGGCTAAAAAGCCTCCAACCGGAATAAGGATAGCGTTAGCAACAAAATCAGTAAGAGCAAGAAAAGTCATTCCCTGCCAGCGTACATCAGCCAGGATGCTGCTTGAAAGAGCACTCGGAATACCTACAAGGAAAGCACCCAAGCCACAAATTAATACGGCTTGACGACGTTTCCACCCCCATTCGTCCATTAAATATGCGATTGTAGGCTCCATTGCAGATATTTCTGAAGTCGTTGCTGCTAAAACTACGAGTAAAAAGAACATGCTTGCTAGGAAATGCCCACCAGGAAGATGGCTGAATACCCACGGGAGGGTATGGAAAATAAGCCCCGAGCCTTGATCAGGTTTTAAATCTACGGAAAAAACAATCGTGAAGACAGCTACTGCAGAAAGCAAAGAGACGAGTGTATCCATAATCACTACAGGATAGCTGCTTTTTACTAAATTTTCATCAGGCTTTAAATAACTACCATAGGTTACTATAGTGCCTTGTCCTATGCTAAGGGTAAAAAATGACTGACCTAGCGCGGCTAAGATTGCAGTGGGAGTGAGAAGACTCCAATCGGGTTTAAGTAAAAATTCTAGCCCTAGCTGAGCATTTGGCATCTTTAAACCTGTGCCTACTAAATAGAGTAGAACTAAAAATAGTAAAGGCATCATAATCTTGTTGCCTCGTTCAATGCCGTTACGCACTCCAAGATATAAAATTCCAATACAGATAAGAAGAAAACAAAAATGAAAGCTTAGCCCCCATAGTGGGTTATTCATAAGGCTACGATGATGATCAGCCACTTGAGTAGCCGAGGTAAAATTCGAAAGATTTCCTTGGACTGCCTCAACTAGGTATCCCAGCACCCATCCAGCGATTGCACTATAAAAAGAACTAACAATAAATCCTGTAAGAATGGTTAGCTTTCCTGCCCAAGACCATGCTAATTTGCCTCCTAAAAGGCGGAAAGCTCCGCTAGGACTTGTTTGCGCTGTTCGACCGATTAACATCTCTGCCATAAAGACGGGAAATCCAATCAGAAATAAGCACAATAAGTAAACGATAATAAAAGCAGAGCCTCCATATTGGCCTACAATGTAAGGAAAGCGCCAAATGTTAGCGAGTCCAACCGCTGATCCTGCCACGGCAAAGATAAAGCCTAAGCGCGAACCCCATAAAGGTCTTGTCATTCAGTATTCCTGTTTGTTAACCGGCATTGATCATCTATTCAGCCTGGCAATTTGGCCGCTTATAATCTAAAAGGCGCGGTATATTATTTTAGGGTTGCCAAAAGTGTAGCGAAGTCTTTAAATATTTGCATTATAAAATCTATTCGCTAGCTGATAAGCTCAAAATAGAGGGGATATAATAAACTATTCTAAGAGATTGGCAAGCTAAGGTTAACTTTAGATATTAAAAATTTTTTTCCTTTATAGACACTTTAAGCTTTTTATTGTTTTGTTTGCCATTTTCTAATGATAGAAGGGGTAGTTCTAAAAGCTGCAGTAAAAAGAATCACTGAATAAGTTAAAAAAAATTGCTTTAATTGGACGTTGGATGATACAATCGGAATTTATGACGTTTTTGTTTTTAATTAAAATGTAATACCAAACATCAAACCGGTTAATTTAGGGCAGGTTTTTGTTTTGGCATATTTTTCAAGGAGAAAACTGATGACAAGTTTTAATAGTGAAGTATCGAGGACGAAGGCTTTAAATGCAGTTAAAAGCGAAGATTCCAAAGAGACGACAGAAATGGAACTAGAACAGCTCGTGTTTCTTCTACTCACCGAGCGGCTTAATCAACTCCAGCAAAAAAGCAATGATGAATTTCAAGAATTGAAAAAACGTCAGGAAGAAGTAGTGCAGATGCATAAGGTGTTAAAGCTGATTAACAGCCATACCACTGATCGCAGTGAATTATCTTTTGATACCTCGCATGATTTAACTCAGCATTTGAAAGACGCTAAAGAAAAATTAGGGATTGATATTCAGGAAGGCTCTATTAAAAACGGTAAAATGATCTATACGAAAGATCAACGCGATAGGTTAATTGATAATATTCGTATGACCATTGACGATTATAATACTAAAAATGATATGCAAATGCAGACTGTCAATCGACTAATTAATGAGCGTTATGAGTCTTATCAAATGGCTCGCGCTATTTTAAAACCTATCCATGATGATAAAATGAGCAAAGCTCGTGCTATCGTAGGCCGTTAATTGAGGAGGATCATATGCTGTTAGATAAACTTAACTCAAGTTCAGAAAGGAGTTGGGAATTAAATACAAATGCCGAAACGCATGGCAACAGCTATTGGAAAAAGCAAGGTTCTGCACCTGCTGATGTCCAGCCTTCTCTGTATGCAAGTTCGATTACTTCTTTAAAACCTATTGAAGCTACTAATCAAGCTGTGCAAAACGAGCAACTTCACGGGGAAAAAAATAAAAAAGCCCTCTCCTGGATGGAGAATTTGCGAAATACTTTAATGGGTTATCTAGGAGCTCCGCAAAAAAAGGCTTTTGTGCCTGCCTTAGAAGCCCAACAAAAAATGAAGATTTCACTTGAGTCGACTACCCAAGCTTGTGCACTTGAGGAATTTAAAAATAGATCATCTGCTATTCATAAGCAACCTGAAACGATTAAAATAGAAGCTTTAGGAAAACAAAAGAAAGGCTTTTTATACCAGCTAGGTGATTGGATTAAAGAAAAATGGAGCTTTTTTAGCGGAAGCTCAAAAGGCAGTAAGCCTGCTGAAAAAATAATGGAGCGAGAGTATTCTTCACCAGCTAAGCCGCTGGCACGTCCTTCTTTTAAAGAGATCGATGAAGATTTTAAATATGTAGATATCACCGTTATGGATCCTTTAAAAGCTATGCTAGCCATATTAGTTAAGCAAGGGGAGTTACGCCAAGAGCAGGCTACGCTAATCAATCAGCAAATTCTTCACAGGCAGCAAGACTTAAAAGCGCTGCACGCCGAGCGTATGCAAATTCAAGCTGAACTTGCTCTGATAGGTAAACGCTCTGGTGTTTTAGAAAAAGTCAGCGTAGGATTAACGGTCACGCAAGCCCTAGGGGGAATAGCCTCTGCTGCTATGGTAGTGGCAACTGCAGCTACAATAGCTACAGGTGGTGCTGCCGCGCCCCTTATGTTTGTAACGGGAGTTTTCAATGGCATGGCAGGAGCAGGCCAAGCATTTAATACTTGGTTAAAAGGTGACACTAAAGATAAACTAAATAAACTGCAAGGTGAGTTGTTAGCAAGGACATCCCAACGCGATGAATACCAATTTCAACTTAAAGTGGATGTTCAAGAGATTAAAAAAGCGCTAGTTTCTTTGATAAGCCATGCGGAAATGGGAAGTGGACTTCTTTCTGCCCAGTATGGTAAATAAATAATAATTTTTGAGGAGAATTGATTATGCGTGAAGATGCAATAAAAGAAAGCTATTCCTCTTGTGCGCCCCGTGGCCCATTAGGTGGAGAGTATCCGCTAGATTTTAAAGCTAGCGATGCCATTCAGACTACCGAGCGTTATTCTAGCTCAGTCGCATCTTGTAAAGATTTCCCCCTTCCTATTTACGCTGCTAAAGATCTTTTTATTGAATCGGAACAAGAAGCTAATCTAAAAATAGCTGAAATGCAAAAAGCCAAGCAAAAGGAAGCAATTTTAAAAAGAAATAAAAAAAGTTTTTGGCAACTTTTTAATAAAGAAACCTTAGTTAGCTGGAAAGACAAGGCCTTTAACCTTTTTGGAAAAAATAAACTAGCTAGCATTAAAAACGTGTCGATAACTGCCCCCTTGGCAATCGAGCCGACTAGTGAGCTAGCCCCAGTTAAAATTAACAAGAAAGAGGATATCGAAGCTCAACGTATTAAAGAAATTGAGGATATGCTTGTCGCTTATGAACTAGAGCTACAAAATGCTAATGGCGGCAATATGAAAGCCATGATGGAAATGATGTGCAAAATTTCCATTTTGTTAGGATCGCTTGGTCATCGTTATAACAAGAAAGAGATCGATGATTTATTTAAGCATCTAGAAGTAAATGTTAAAAAAAGAGTGAAAACATTTGAAGGCGGGCGTGCTTGGACCTATGTTTCAGTCTTTCTACAAGGAACAGGAGCAGCTCTTTCCTTTGCTCCTTTAGGTGGCCAGATGCTAGGTGACACTTCCATGCTCGGCAAAACTTTAACAAATTTAGGCCAAACTTCGCACGGAATAAGTGGATTTGGACATGCTATTAGCAAAATTGGGGACATTGAATCGGAGAAAAAAATGGCTGCTCGTACCGAGCATGATCATGAAGGGGAGAAGTTAAAACAAACTCGCCATGACCGTGATCGAAGCATAGAAAAAATCCATCAATCTAGTCAGCAATTATTTGCGATTATGAATGAGCTAGCGCGCACTCATACTGAATCAGTTAAGAGAGCTGCAGCTGTTTAATCTTGCTAACGGTGCTGGAAAGGCACCGTTTCTTGCTAATTTCTTTTTTATTCGTTTATCTTTTATTTACATGATGCTTGCACAGGTTAAATTAAGGAAACTCATAAAAAAACTTTTCCCTATTCAAGATAAAACTTAATCTAAGAAAATAAAACTTTTTCCAGCTCGTCAATTTTCTTTTATAGTTTTATTTAGCTACTACTTAAAAAATGTTTGATATAAATCGAGTTTTTTCGTAAAGAAAATTATTTATACCAACTTTTAAGGAGTAGCTATGTCAGTAGGTAACAATATTACATGTTTAGAAAAACGGATAGATTACGAAAGAATATATATTCCTCGCATTTGCGGTGCTGTCGGTAGTGAATTTATAAGGGTTATTCCTCTAGTGGGGGGAGTGTTGCATTACCTTAAATCTAGGCAGCTTCTTAGTAAGATTAAACGCTTAGATAAAAATGAGTTAACCGAAAAGAAAAAAATGAAATCTGCTATTCGGTTTCATAATTTAATGGCAGCCGCCCAGTTTGTGCCAGCCTTAGGTAGTGCTGTAGGTTTTGTAGAAGCAGCAATTTTTGCAGCTAGGGGTAAACCACGCAAAAATAAAAAGAAGCAGCTAGTTATAAATAACTTAGGTCTTAAAATCTCTGGCTCAGAGAATGGCGATTTGCTTGCTCTTGAACAAAAAGAGCTTGTAAGCACTAAACAAGCGAAAAAAAAGAAAAAGATTGATCTTAACAATGGCTCCTCATCTGCCGAGTCCCAAACCTCCTCTATTGAATCTGCAGAGCCATCTAAAGAGGCTAAAATAGAAGAAAAAAATAGCGTAGAGTATACGATCGTTATTATTCGTGAAAAAGCTCTTCACGAAAGGGTAAGAAAAATTGAAAAGGAGATGAAAAAGCAATTAGGCCGGGTAATGATCCATAAAATTACTCCAGATCAGTTAAATACAGATATTCCTGACCATATGCTAGCCTTTCATATTTACTTTAATGCGGGGCAGCCTGATTTTCCTAAGTTAAATAGACGCCAATCAGAGATAGCTGCAAAATGTAAAAATAATTGCGTCTTAGTCTCCTTAAATCGTCGAGATATTGCACAATATGCAAGTAAAATCATTCACTCAGGTTATATCAAAAAGGGAAAATTAAAAAAGAAATCGATTACTCAACTCTGCTTACAAAATCCTCTTCAAGAGAAATTGAAAAAATCTACCGTCAAAGCCCTTGGTAAAGAAATGTCAAAAGTTTTCAAAAAATATGTCAAAGTAAGAAAATAGCTGGCTTTAATGCCTTTAAGTTTTTTCCAAGTCCTTTATCATGCTTACATGGCATGATAAAGGACTTTTTTGTCTGTAATGAACAACCTTGCTTTGGCTTACGAATGCTTGCTAGGCCTGATTCATCAATCTTCCTCACTTAATTTATTAAATTTTTAGCTAGAGCTAGAAAAAAAATCTTGTTTAGTGAAACTCATTTAAGGAAAGAGTGATTTTGAACTTGCTTTTTCTTTCTCTCATACAGGAGGAAAAAACTTTTCATGCAATTGTACCTTCTATTGAGCAGAATGCTTTTTGCTCAATTAGCTTTTTTTAAAGATTAAAAAATGCATTTATTCTATCGTCTTAAGATAGATTAAACTCTAAGGTTACTATGAAAATAGCTACATGGCCAAACACAGGTGTTTTCATAGATAAGGCAGCAGACTATATACCTTTAATGAGTACTTTAACTAATTTATGGGATATTTTTCAGAAGTGTGTCTGTTTACCTTTTAAAAACAAGGAAAACATATCAAAAAGTCGCTATTATGCCCATCTTAACAAGAAAAGCTTTAGACGTTGCCTTATTTTATTGATCCCTATTTTAGGAAATATTTTCATTGGAATGGAAGACCTTACGCCTCGACCTTTCCATGATAAAAAGTTTATCCTTGCCTCGGTGCGCAAAAAAGGCCGTAAACTTTATTTTGCTAGCGAAGAGCTTAAAAATGATAAAGAGGTGGTCTTTGAAGCTGTTAGGCAGGATGGCTTAGCCCTTAAATATGCCTCTCAAGAGCTTAGAAACAATAGGGAAATCGTCCTTGCTGCTGTCCAACGCAATGGCCTGGCTCTTAAGTATGCTAGCCAGCAGCTAAAAAATGATCAGGAAATCGTTCTTGCTGCTGTTAAGAAAGATGGTTTAGCATTCGCAAGCGCTAGCAAAGAACTAAAGAAAGATCATGAAATTATGGTAGCTGCTGTAGAGCAAAATGGCTGGGCGCTTAAATATGCTAGCAAAGAGCTTAAAAGTAATAAGAGCCTCATACAGGCATTTGTTCGGAAAAATGGCTGGGTGCTAAAGTTTGCAAGCAGAAAACTCCAAAACGACAAGGCAGTGGTAAAGGCGGCAGTTTTGCAAGATGGCTGGGCGCTTGAGCATGCTAGCCATGAGCTTAAGAACGATAAAGAAATAGTTCTTCTTGCTGTTGAGCAAAATGGCTTGGCTCTTGAGTATGCTAGTCAAAAGCTTAAAAACGATAAAGAAGTGGTATTTGTGGCTGCGAAGAATAAGGGCATAGCGCTAAAATTTGCTAGCCAAAGGCTACAAAAAGATAAAGATTTTCTTCTTGCTACTCTTCAACAAAATGGCTTGATGCTAGAGTATCTCACTGAAGATTTTCAGAATGATAAGTGCCTAGTATTGGCAGCTGCTTTGCAGAATGGTATGGCGCTTAAGTATGCAAGCCAAGAACTCCAACACGATAAAGAGCTAATCCATGCTGTTGTACAAAAAAATGGATTAGCACTTGAGTTTGCCAGCGAAGAGCTGAAAAGCAATAGAGACATTATCTTGGCTGCCGCCATGCAAAATGGATTAGCACTTAAGTATGCTAGTCCAGATCTTCAAAATAATAAAGAATTAGTACTTGCCATCGTTCAAAAATTTGGCTGGGCTCTTCAATATGCTAGCTCAACTCTTAAGAATGATAAGGAAGTTGCCCTTGCTGCCGTTAAGCATTCTAGCCTATCTATTAAGTATGCTAGCCATAGGCTTCAAAAGGATATGGAACTTATCGAATTGTCTAGAAGCTAAATGATCATGAGCAATTAAATTTAAAAAATTTAACTTTTCTCTATTAATAAATGATGAGCCTAGTCAAGCCTAGGATAAGAGGAGCTTTCATTTTGTCGACTAATGTTGCTTGTTTTGAAGCTGTTATGGAGCAGACCTTGAGCTAATAGAGCCGATAGACTATAAAGTGTCCTTTTAAAGCAAGCCTCTATGAACATTTTCAATTTTTATACCTTTTTTTCCTAGTCGTTATTTATTCTTTATTGGTAAGCATAGCAAGACTATCTCGCTTGAGTAGAGAGGCAGGTATTGGAGATTTAAGCCTTATTAAAAAAATATGGAGAGATAAGAAGGTTTTTTGCTTTACTTGCAGTCTTTCAGCAGATTATAAAGCGGGGAAACAATAGGCTATAAATTTCTGGGTAAAGTAGAGCTGAAGAAAGGAAATTTAAAGATTAACCTAACATAACATTGAAATTTAGTTTAAAAAGAAAGTAATTAACTTGCACGTAGGCCTCTCTGGATCTAATTATTTAAACTCACTTAGATAAGAACTAAAAAGCTGAACGAAAATGAGCAAGTTGTATTTAATTTCCTAAAACACTATGATAGTACGTCTGTTAAATGATAGGTTCATTCTGTGTCTTTATTTCAAATAGCTTTAACTTTTTTTTTAGTTACTAATCCTATTGGAAATTCGCCAACTATTCTAGCGCTAGTTAAGGATTTTGAATTCGAGCATCAAAAAAAAATATTAATGCGTGAAGGCCTCATAGCTTTTTTTATTGCTCTATTCTTTCAGTATTTGGGTGAAATTTTTTTAGGTGTCCTTTTTGTACATGATTTTGCAGTTAGCATAACAGGAGGCATTTTGCTATTTTTGGTTGCATTACGGATGATCTTTTCCCCAGCGCCTTCCACTCAATCTGCAAATCAACAAAAGCAAGAGCCTTTTATTGTGCCTATCGCTACCCCTATATTGTCGGGACCTGGATTGATGGCGATCATCATGCTATTTTCCCGGCAAGAAGGGAATAATATAAAGATTACCCTAGCGCTTCTTTTAGCTTGGATCTTTGTAATCCTTATTATTGCAGTAGCTCCTTATTTACACAAGCTTTTAGGTAAAAGAGGATTGGTGGCTTTAGAGCAGCTAATGGGTATGCTCTTAGCTATGATGTCGGCAGGTATGGTACTTACGGGACTTAAATTATTTATAGAACACTATAAACATTCATAAGAAGTGAAAGATGATAGAAATTCCTTTGTTCACTATGACAATGATTCTTTTTTTGATCATGGATCCTATCGGCAATATTTCCACATTTTTACAGATGGTAGATGAGCTGCCATCTAAAAGAGTAAGATGGCTAGTGGCTAGAGAAATGCTGATTGCTCTCGCATTTATGCTCGTGTTTAATTTTTTAGGAGAATTTATACTTCACATTCTACAGTTGGATAATCCCACTGTTCAAATGGCCTCATCCATTATTTTATTTTTAACAGCGATTAAAATTTTATTTCCCGCTTCCAATAGTTTGCGGGCAAATTGGCCCAGAGGTGAACCCTTTGTCATACCATTAGCTGTTCCTCTAATTGCTGGACCTTCATTGCTAGCTACAATCCTTATGCTAGCTCATCTAGAGTCTAGTCAGCTCAAGATGCTAATTGCAATATTAATAGCTTGGATAATTTCCACGTTTGTTCTGCTATTCGCTCGTCAATTGCAGCGCGCTTTAGGATATAATGGATTAATGGCAGCAGAAAGGTTGACTGGAATGCTGCTCGTTATGCTAGCAGTACAAAGATGCTTAGAAGGAATCCAAGAATTTATAGCTCTTTTTTCTTAGAAGCACCGCGATAAGCCGAGAGGTTTAATGAAAAATATTAAGCTACAAATTGCTTATGATGGCACAAGCTATTTAGGATGGCAAAAGACCTCTTTAGGTCCCACTATTGAAGCTTCTTTAGAAAAAGTACTAGAAAGAATTCTTCAGCACCCAGTCACTTTACAAGCTGCTAGCCGTACGGATGCAGGCGTCCATGCTCATGGGCAAGTCATCAATTTTTTTACCACCCGAGAGCTTTTAAATTACGAAAGCTTTAAGATTAGCTTAAACCAGCTCTTACCCCCCTCGATTGCGGTCCTAGAGGCCCAAGAAGCGTCTCAAAATTTTCATCCTACTTTAGATTGTATTCAGAAAGAATACCATTATTTCATCTGCAAGGGGGCAGTGCAAATGCCTCATAATAGGCTTTACTCCTGGCACTGCCCTCGTTTGTCTAAGCTTGCTGAAATGAAAGCAGCTGCAAAATTATTGGTAGGAAAAAAAGATTTTTCCGCGTTTTGTAACTTTAAAAAGCATGTGCATTATGCTAGCTTTGTGCGCCAAGTGGATGGGATAGAGATCCAGGAAGTATTTCCAGATCGACTGCTATTTAAGGTAGTAGGCCAAAGCTTCTTGTATAAGATGGTCCGCAACATAGTAGGCACCCTTGCCTATATAGGCATGGGCAAAATGCTAGGATCACAGATACCTGCTATATTAGCAAATCATGATCGAAGGCTAGCTGGTATTACTGCCCCAGCTCATGGTCTTTGCCTCTACCAACTTAAATATTTGCCTGCATAGATACAAAAAGATAATCCTATTTTTTTCAAGCCGTGTCTCATGTTATACGCTTTCAAACTACTTCTTATGTGGCCCTATACTTTGTAAAATTGCTCTCATTCAATAGAGAGGCAATTTTTAAAAGGTTAGGTATGCAGACCTAGTTTTTTCAAAGCGTGTTATTATATTTAAAAAAATGAGTCTTTAGAGAGGGCTAAGTTGCTGAAGAGATAATCTCCTTTTGGAGTACAGTCTTATACTTGCATAAGTGCTGAATAAAAAAGGGGAAGGCTATTTATCTACTTAGAACTGCTTATCTATTTAAAATTATCTATTCTACTCTGTGCAAGCTTTATAGCTCAGCTTACCTAAGCAGGCTTTTTTTTGCAGACGTTTGGCTGCAATATGCAGGCTAAAAACTAAGAGGGCTCCACAGGCAGCAAGCCCTACGGCGAGCCACGTTTCATAAGCAATCCATGAAGGTAGGATTGGCTCAAGGGTCTCTAATTGAGCACCTTTTTCAAGATGGAGAGGTAAAAGAGCATAGCGATAGCTCCAAAAAGGCCAGACTGCTTTTATGGCGCCAATCATAGAGCCTGTTAAGGAAGCGATAGCTAAATCATGGTGCTTATCTAAAATCCAGCTAATAAAGCGTGAGAAAAAAAGAGCGCCTAAAAAAATACCTAATAATAAATTGGCTAAAATAAGAAAGGAGGGATAATCAAAATGCCCATTTTTTAAGCTACTAGAAAAATCTGCTAAAGCTCCTACCGCGCGGGTATACATGCCTAGAATAGATAAAAGATAGCTTCCTGATATTCCTGGGAGAAGCATCGCACACACAGCAAGGGCCCCGCAGAAGATAATCCAGGGGTCTAGGCTTTTACTCTTACTGTTGAAGAGAAAAGCTTCTAAGGGGCCCCAAGTGGCAAGCTTATAATTGTAGGCAAGCGTTGTAGGTGGAATCGCCCCTTTAGCTAGCATAGCGGAGAGCATTGAGGCAGGAACTGCTTTTAATGTGTGGGTAGAAAAATCATAATTGCGTAAAGGTTTATCAGAAACGACATTATCAATCTTGATATCATAAAGATTATCAGCAGTGGGTGAGGATGCCATGGAAGATGATTGAGTTAAACAAAAGGCTAAGCTAGCAGCGCTTGTAAATAAGAAGATTGATAACAGGGTCCAACGCTTGATTTGACTCATACATAGTAGGGTGGCAGCGATAATTAATCCAAAAAAAGTGGCATAGAGTAAGGAACGATAGGTTTCATGATTTAAAAGGTAGGAGACTAGGTGGGCTAAGCAAAGCATAGCTACGATAATGCCTATCAACAGCCCTGATAAAAATTTCCAAGCAATAAGTTTAAAAAATTCTCGAAAATGACCTTTTAGTAAAGTTTTAAATGCTAAGCGATTAAGAGTTTTTAAACTAGAAAGGAAATCTTCGTAGAAACCCATGATGAAAGCTATGGTACCTCCTGAAATGCCAGGAATAATGTCTGCTGTTCCCATGCATAGGCCTAAGCAAATTAAACATAGCCAACCTCTTGTTGCTGCTAAAGGCAGCTTATGAGAAGGCTTAGGCAGCAATAAGGACATGATTAGATGACTCCGAAGTACCGTGCCGTAAACCAAGCCGTAATGATGAGCAAAATAAAAGCACTTATCCAGATGGCATTAGGAAACCATTTGACTCCCGCTCCAGGATTGCCACGGACTTCAAGCGTTCCTATTCCATAAGCAAATTCTTGTGCTTCTGGACGTGAAAAGATGGCTGGATTCTCTCGAACAATTTTTTCCCCATCGATGCCTAGAAAAGTTGCATACTGACGAATGAATCCTTGAGCATAAACAGGAGAGTTAAGTTTATCAATTTCTCCCTCTTCAATAGCTTGAAGATGGGAGATGCGAATAGAGGTCGCATTCTCAATTTCTTTGAGAGATAGGTTAAGCTCCTTGCGGCGCTGCTTAAAAATTTCTCCCATTTGGATAGATTCTTCTCGGATTTTCATAAGTTAGGTAACGATCTCTACAAGATCAACCTTCTCCTTGTGTTGACAGTTATCAAAACTACCTCTTATACTATAAAATTAATAATAACTCAAGTTAATGCATGATCGATTCATCTCCCGCTGGTAAACCCACTAACTTTGTCACCACCCTAGACATAAAGATAGCTGATAAGCTAATGCAAGATCTCATCAATCAAGGGTTCGAGATAACGAAACCTCTTTATACTCTATTTTCTGCCAAAAAGAAAGGGATCAGCTGCACCCTTTACCAATCAGGCAAATTGATGGTTCAAGGGAAAGAAATGGCTTCCTTTATGGAATTTTATTTAGAACCCCATATTCTAGGAAATTTTAAGTTTAGTTATGCGCATCTAGAGATCGATATAACGGCTCGCATAGGAATTGATGAATCAGGTAAGGGAGATTTTTTTGGGCCTTTATGTATTGCTGGAGTACAAGCGGAAGGCCAGGCTATCCATCATTTAAAAACATTAGGGGTTAAAGATTCTAAGTCTTTAAGCGATCAGTCCATTATAAAAATTGGCAATAAGATTCGCACCGAATATGCGCACCACATAGTGAAGATAAACCCGGCTAAATATAATGAACTAATGATCCAGTTTAAAAATCTCAATCATCTCTTAGCTTGGGGGCACGCTACCTCTATTGAGCAGCTTGCAAATAGAACGGGTTGTCAAAATGTAATTATCGATCAGTTTGCAGATGAACGAGTGGTAATTAGAGCCCTCCAGCGAAAAAAAATGGAGATTAACCTCACCCAAAGGTACCGAGGAGAAGAAGATTTAGTCGTGGCTGCTGCTTCCATACTTGCCCGCCAAACATTTGTGGAAGCTCTTGATCAATTATCCGAAAAATATAAGATAGAATTTCCTAAGGGAGCTTCTATGAAAACAATTGAGATAGGAAAAAAGCTTGTACAAACTTACGGTAGCGAAGTGTTAGAGCATGTGGCTAAATTACATTTTAAAACGCTAGATGCTATTATGAAAAATTAAGTAAGCCATAGAGAGGCTAAAAAAAATAAAAGTTAGGAAAGAGGAGCTGTAGCTTTCTTTACCACAAGAATAAATATATTTATTAATCTTCTAACTTTTATTTGCAAATTTTTTTGCTCAAAAAATTAAAGGGCAAAAAGGGACAGCTTCTAAGCTTTAAAGAATATATAAAAGGTTTTGAATCTAAAGATTAGACAATTCTTTATAGAAAACGGCTCTAGATAAAGAGAATAAGCCTTGCTTTTTTTATTATGAGTATCTCTTCCTCTAAATGAGGAAAGTAAGCTTTTTTCGAGATGAAAAAAATAAGCTCGCATAAAAAGGGCGATGTTGAGAGCTAATTTTAATTAAATCTAATGAAAATTAAAAAATTGGGGAGCGTTTAAAAAAGAAATGATGTGCAGTTTAGACGTATGTAGATTTACTTTTTTATCCGCAGGATATCACCTATGCTAAAGCAATTGCGTATTAAAAATATCATACTTATTGAATCTGCAGAAATAGATTTTGCAGAAGGTTTTAATGTTTTATCGGGTGAAACGGGGTCAGGAAAGTCTGCGATCATGAACGCTATTCGCTTAACTGCGGGAGAGCGAGCAGAAACAGGGATAATTCGTAAAGGCGCTGAAAAGGGCATTGTGGAGGCTGTTTTTGATATAAAAGGCTTGGTGGAAGTAGAGAGCTTACTAGAATTAAGCGGGATTGATAGAGAAGAGGGTACCGAGCTGTATGTGCGTCGCGAGATTTTTGCTACCGGTAAAAGTCGTGCTTTCATTAACCACCAGCTAGCGCAGTTAAGCTTGCTACGTGCTCTATCTGCCCATTTGATTCATCTAGTTGGGCAACATGCTAATCAAGATTTACTTTCTTTAGATCGTCATCGGGAATTACTCGACCTTTTCGGCAATATTAAAGAGGAAGTGGCAGCCTTTTCAACTAGCTGGGAAGAAGAAAATGCCTTGCAAAATGAATTGGAGCAATTAATAAATAACGAAGCTCAAAGATTGCGCGAAATGGAAGTTTGCCACCGGGTACTTGAAGAATTAGAAGAAGCTCATTTGAAAGTAGGAGAAGAGGAGGAACTTTTTAACGAATATACCCTTTTAACGCATACAGAAGAATTGGGTACAAAAGTGCAGGATGTTTGCCAAATGTTGGATGGTGAGGAAGTTGCTTTATTACCTCATTTGAATCGCCAACATCATGTTCTAGGCTATTTAGCAAGTCTTGATCCTGCTCTAAAAGAACTTTCGGAAGCTTTCCGTAATGCCGTTTTAGAGCTGCAAGAAGTAGCAAGCGCATTAACTTTTTACCAATCGCGCTTAGAATATAATCCTGTGCGTACCTCCGAGATAAATGAACGCTTAAAATTGATTACTCGTTTAAAGAAGAAATATGGGCCTACAATAGAAGACATGCAAAGCTTTGCGGAGGAAAGTAAGAAAAAATTGCAAGTTCTAGAAAATGCCGATAATAGAATTGAAGAGCTAAAAGATAATCTTGAACGTGTTAAAATGAAAAATAATCAGAGAGCTTCACAATTGTCGGATAGCCGTCGAAAAGCTGCATTAAGGTTGGCGACTGCTTTGAAAAAGGAGTTATGTTCTTTGAACATGCCTAAAGTAGATTTTCAAATAGATATTCATCCTGCTAAGAGGAATCGTTATGGAGATGATAAAGTAGAATTTTTCCTGCTACCGAATGTTGGAGAACGTCGTATTCCTATCAAAGATTGTGCAAGCGGCGGAGAGTTATCGCGGGTCATGCTTTCTTTACAAACTGTTCTAAGTGATAAACAACGTATACCTACGCTGATATTTGATGAAGTGGACTCAAACATTGGAGGCGAGACAGCAGCAATCGTGGGAGAAAAGCTTAAAGCTATTGGCAAAGATCTACAGGTATTGTGTATTACTCATTTTCCACAGGTCGCTCAACATGCTGATTATCATCTACAAATTTCTAAAAAGGTGGTAGGAGATCGGACAGTAACCTTCATTAATCTATTAAATGCTTCCACCCGCAAACAAGAGCTTGCACGAATGACAGGTAAAACCAGCTAAAGCTATCAAGGAATTAGACTCTAAAGTTAATGCCAGCGAGCTGCAAGCCCTGCCGAATAAAGTTTTTTTAAGCTTCGTTAAGATAAGTTTCTAAAAAGAAGGAATTTAATCTCCTTGAATATACTCTGCAAGAAGCTAGGCATCTGCTTATCCAAGGCTCGCCTATCTTAAGAAACGGTGCTACAACCTATCGCTGAAAAACTCTTATTGGCAGCACAAGCATCAAACTATCAACCTGTTTCTACTACTCTAGCGTTTAAAAAAATTATGTTTGTGGTTAAAGAAGCATTATCTTTTGAAAACTGACTTTTTCTTTAAAAACAGGTTCTTTATCGGAAGATAAGTTTTTTATCCCGGTGCTTGTGGGGAAGGGTCCGCCACCTTAGCTACTTTCTTAAACAAGTAGATGTAGCCATTCGCATTCGATGTCCGCGCTTCAGCCAAGCTAAGGGTAGTTATACGGTCTTTTAAATCATCGGCATGATACCATTGAGATTGCCCATTATGTGGATTGACACCTATAACATTGGCCTTGTAATGACCACCATATAAAGTTCCTTCTTGTAAGACAGCTCCTACTAATTCATACTCGTAATCTTTATCCATTTGATCTTTAAAAGCTTGGGAGAAGTTGATACGCTGATTATCGGGGAAACTTAGAGGGGTCGAAATTTTCTTAGATTCGTACCGCGTTGCGGGATAGGAATGAGGGATGCGTTTTTCCTCTTTAAGCATTTCCAGCGCTGTTTTCTTTGCCTCTTCTTCGCTGGTAGAACTTACGCGATCATTTTTAATTAATTGTTTGGCCCTACTGGCAATAAGCCGCTCATATTTATCTTCTCTCTGGGTAAACAGAGAATATTTATAACGTTTTACGTTCACAAGAATAAATCCACATTCTTTGATTTCTACTAATCTCTCTTGTTCACTATATTGGGTTACTCTTGTTACCTTTCCGTTTTCTTCTCGATCAAAAAAGCATCCAGGCTCATCATCAGATTCTTGTAGACTATAGGCTCTATTTAAAATTTCTTGGAAATTCGTTTGGTCTGAAAGAAGGGGGAGCCTTAAAGTCGATGCACTATCTTCACGGAAATGATGAACATCCTTAAAAATGGTTCCGGGTAAACCTTTGATTTCTTTTTCAACTTTAAAAAAAGGAGGGGAAAGATAAGAAAAGAGTGCTGTCATAAAAGCATCGGCATCTTGTTGTAGGCCTCCTTCTGCGAATTCAGCATTCATTAGAGGAGTAGCTGTTTCTAGGCATTCAGCTGCTAAAGTAATGGCGTCTTGATTGCCCAATTGCAATGCTTCACTTAGCAAATGAATGGAATCAAGTAAAAACGTTGGATCGATAGGCTCTGAGGGTAGAGTAGGCTTTTGAGTGATCGCGCCTATTTCAACGTGGGGAGCGGTAGGAAAAACAAAGTTTTCCATAACAGGTAGCACAGGCTCGTTTTCTTGAGGTGTGGCAGGGGGCGTAGTGGCATGGTCTGAAGCCTTCCATCTCATTTTTTCTTCTAAATAAACATCCCACGCTTGTTTTTCTACTTCATAGCGTTGAAAAGCTTTTTGATATTCAACCTCAGCTTTTTTTTGAGCTAATGAATAGGCTTTAAGCTCTTTTCTAAAATTTTTTAAAGCTTTAAGTTGGTCAAGCAGCGATTGTTTGTGCTGCTCACATTTAGTCTGGTAACTTAACAAGCTTTCTTTATATTCATCCATTTCCTTATGGTAAGTGTCAGCTAATATAGAACGTTCTTGGTATTTTTCTGCTACCAATTGATGAAATGAATCGCCCATCGCCCATAACAATTGGATAGAAGCGTGAAACCAGCAATTGTTTTTTTTATTTTTAAAAGCTGGAGGTATGCTCAACAGTTTTTTAACTTCATGACCCTTAGCTACTTCTAAGCTGTTTTTTACCCTTTGTAGGAGGTCAGCAAATCCGCTTTCTATTTTTAATGGGGAGCCCCTCTGCTGAGCAGAGCTTAAAAGTTCTAACTTTGCCTGCGTAGTTTTTAAAGTTTCTTTCCAGGCATTTATTTTTTTGCTAGTTTCGCCTTTTTTTAAGGAAGGAGGTAGATTAGAGATCTTGTCTAAGAAGTTATTAATCTTAGATTTTGCTTTTTTTAAAGCTTCATTATTTACCTCAGGTTCAATCTCTAGCAGCTCGACCTTTAACTTCAGTTGTAAAACATTTGCCTCAAGCTCATCTAGAAAAGCTTTTTGGATAAGAGGATTTTCTATTATAGGTGGGGCTTTCTTATCTATTGAGGTAGAATTTGTAGGATGAGGAAAGATTTGCATTTCTTGGCTTACGCGTCTTCCAATATACTCTTCCTCATCATCTTCCACGAATTCATCAAAATCTTCATGAGTATCTTTAAGGCAGCACCTAAAAAGATTAAAAATTTTGCTGGGTATAGATTTCAGCCAGGTAACTATTGCATTTAGTTTGTGGCAAAGCTTGTCCCATAGAGTAGTTTCCTTTATTTTTTTTAAAGCAATTTGATCTACTCTCTGAGCTCGTTGATTCGGCACCTTCCTCTCTTCTGCGTTAGAAATAGGGTTTACAAGAAGAGGCGGAGCCACCGGAGGAAGGGAAAAAAAATCTTTGTTCGTCATAAGGCATACCACTGCTAGGGTTACAATTAGTATAGCAGGCGATTTTTAAAAAGTAAATTAAATATACATAAAAAACCCTTTAATGGAATAAATTTATTTAGCTACCTAAAGCATACAGCCTTATGTGCTTTACAAGCTAAAAGAGCATAATTAAGTGAACTTAAGAGATAAAATAACTATAAATGTAAGGTTTGCAGGTTGGTTTTTCTCATTATTGGGGAGATAAAATATCAGGAACTTTAAAAGCTTTAGGATATTAAAAAATAAAGAAGATCAATTCTTCCCGCAAGGAGAGCACTAGCTAAAAAGCTAGCTAGTTGCCATGAGATGATCATTTGATTGCTTTAAGCCAAGAATGATGGGCATATAACTTTTATAACTTGCTTTTCTACTTAAGATTATAAGTTTGCTAAGTGTATAATTGTATAAGGATTGACTCCCCAGCGTATAAATTAAACCTTGCCAAAAGGATTTTTAATTTGGTGGGATAAGTTTATTAATGAAAAAATATAGCTTTTTAGACCAAGATTTCCTTCCCCTTTAACTTTTAAAAGTTAAAGAGTGAGGCGGTTTTCGAACGGCTCTTTATGTCATCCTATATTTAATAAAAAGTTTGCTTTACAAGAAGAGTTGGCTTGGAGAAAAGTTTATTTTTTTTACATAGACATAGTTTCTTTAAAAGGTATGACCTTCCTTCTAGGAAAAGTAAGGCGGGTAAAAGTATGCTTGTGCTTTAGAAAAGCTGGAGAGTAAAAGACCAACAAAATGCAGCTAGAGAAAATTGTTACTACACAAGAAAAAAATTTTACTAGGATAATAAAGATAGAAAATTGGCCCCCATAAAGGTTTTTGAAGAAAAAGCAAATTTTTAGCTTTTAATGAGTTAATTAAGCTTTTTTTTTGAGTAGAAGAGCTGAAAAAGCTGGCATCTGTAATAACGGCTGTTCAATCCACGGCTCTTGCCCCTCCTCATAAAAATCATAGGGAGAGGGATTAGCCGTGTTGATGATTAATTGCCAGCATTGATCCTTTTCAAGCCTAGGAATGACAATTGTTTGAGGAATATTTTGTGCATTAAAAGCACAATAAAGAATGGCGTTTTCTTCTCTCGCAAGTAAAGTAAAAGCTAAAAATTGGGTTTCTTTATCCCAGTTTATTTTTTCTCCGTTAGTTCCTCTCCAGAAAATATCCTGTTCGTTTAAAAATCTTCCTTGCTGTAGAGCTGGGGTTTGCTTTCTGAATTTAATCATTAAGCGATAAAAACGATAAAAGGCTGAATTTTCTTGGAGTTTATCCCACAAAAACCAATTAAGTTCATTATCTTGACACCATGTATTATTGTTACCCCTTTTTGTATGAGCATATTCATCTCCCATTTGTAACATGGGAATTCCTTGCGACATCATTAAGGCTAAATGAAAATTACGCAACTGCCGCTCCCTTAGATCGTTAATATGCAAATCATCCGTGGGCCCTTCTAAACCACAGTTCCAGCTTTCATTCTGGTTGGTGCCATCCTGGTTGTTCTCTCCATTTTCTAGGTTATGCTTATGATTGTAGGCGATTAAATCATAGAGAGTAAATCCATCATGAGCTGTTATAAAATTAATGCTGCTTAAAGGTGAATGAAAGCCATAAATATCTTGAGAGCCTGCTAGGCGAGAGGCGAACAGATCTTTTGTGTAAGGCGTTCCTTTGATAAAGCGGCGGACAGTATCTCGATAAAGAGCATTCCACTCACTCCATCGATTTTTTTTAGGAGAAAATTTCCCTACTTGATAGAGGCCAGCAGCATCCCAAGGCTCGGCAATTAAAATTGTTTGCGAAAGGACAGGATCATAGGAAATTGCTTCGACAATAGGCGCTGCTTCAAGAACTTCCCCGTGCATACCACGGTTAAATATGGAAGCCAGATCAAAACGAAAGCCATCTACCCGCATTTCTACGACCCAGTACCGTAAAACATCCAGAATAAAATGCTGAAGAATAGGATGATTAGTGTTGAAAGTATTCCCGCACCCTGTAAAATTCATGAATCGGTCTTCTTTATCTTTTAAATAATAGGTATTACAATCAATACCTTTAAAAGAGGTAAGGGGGCCATCTTCACTACCTTCATTCGTGTGATTAAGAACAATATCAAGGATCACTGCTATACCTGCTTGGTGAAAAGCTTTTACCATTTTTTTAAACTCCTGTACAGCTGCTCCTGGAGCAGGACTGAATGCATAACGATTCATAGGAGCAAAAAAATTGATAGAGGAGTAGCCCCAATATTGAAATAAATTTTTTTGAAGAGAAAGATGAGGAAAGGGGTATTCACATTCATTGAATTCTTGGATGGGAAGTAATTCAACAGCATTAATGCCTAGCTGTTGTAAATAAGGAATTTTTTCTATCATTCCTAAATATGTTCCGGGTGCCTTTACTTGGCTGGAGGGGTGTTGAGTAAATCCTCTCACATGCATTTCATAAATAATCAAGCTTTTGTGCGAAATTTGGGGTTTTTTATCATCTTCCCAGTCAAATTTTTCCTCAGGATAAAGCAGCCCTAGAAAAAGAGGATGATCTTTACTAGGCGCCAGGCGCCTGGCTCCCCAAATCTTAGGAGAAATAACAGCTTTAGCATAGGGATCTAATAGATAGCTGAAGGCATCAAAATACTTACTGGGACCTCCTAGCTTATAAGCATAACCTATCGGCTTGCTAAGAGTAGTCGCCAGAAAAAGGTGCCAAATATCGCCCGTTTTATTTAGATGAGGATCCAAAGGGATTTCTACAAAGGGCTGGTGAGTGGGGGAATCGAATAAAGCTAAAATGACCGATGAAGCTTGGGAGGAAACTAAAGAAAAGTTAATCCCATCTTGTTGCCAAGTCACTCCCAAGGGAAAAGGGCTCCCAGCTCTAACTTTATAATTGAAAGTATTCATTCCTGCATTTTATAAACGTAAGGATAATTTTATAAAATCATTTTTTTAAATCCAGACGTTTAAGAGTAAAGGAAACCTGGCCTGCAGGTTCAAAGGGAACAAAGTTTTATAGAGAGGATAGGGAGCTGGAGCTTAAAAAGGTAGAAACTTAAAATTTTTTCTAGGCTTTATGGGTTGACTTTATAAAAATAATAAGGGGAATGGTAAATGGTAAACTGCCTTAGGGATATAGAGGGGTGCAGATAACCAATTTTCTTATCAACTTATTGATTTTAAGAATCTTAAACAATTCTTTATGCTCCTTAGATGTTCTATAACTTTAAGGGTTTTTTCTGCTTGTTAAAATTAATTGATTCTTATTGCTAAACAAGAATATAATTGAGTTAATGAAGCTTAAAATTAGATCAGGAGAGTAGTAATCTCTCAAAAGGTCTTTGCTTAATAAGTGATGCCACCTTGGTTTAATGATAGGATAAATAAAAAATTCGCAGAAATGTCCTGAGGAGGTTTTAACATGTCTTTTGAAAATGCGAAGGAAAATCTCAAAGAATTTGGTAAAGAATTAGGCCTTGAAGGGCTTGAATTCGATGAAAACAATACGTGTATATTAGGGATAGATGACGAATTTTCATTGCATCTTACCTATGAGCCCAATTCAAAAAGGCTATATTTGTACTCACCTCTACTTGATGGCCTTCCAAAAGATAATAAAACCAAGCTACGTCTTTATGAGCGTTTGCTTGAGGGCTCGATGCTTGGTGGCCAAATGGCTGGAGGCGGGGTTGGAGTAGCTGTTAAAGAAGAACTCATTTTGATTCACTGCACCATCGAAATGGAGCATGCTGAAGGCAATAGATTGCGCGCTTTTGCCCCTTTATATGTCGAAACAGTTGAAAAATGGCGTAAGACATGCCAAGAAGTATGCGACGGACGCGATGAAGCACCTCAGTCTGATTCCCCTTCTTTGTTAGGCGATCTATCTGATGGACCTTCCATGGGACCCGGCGGGAAAACCCCAGGATTTATCAAAATCTGATCCTAGATATACCGCAAGGCATGTAGATGTCTTGCGTATACCTGTTTTTATGTGCTTTATAAAACTGGGTTAATTTTCTCTATTATCTAAAAACATTCCTTTTAGTATTAAATCTTTCTTGACTTTATTTTCTTAATTAGCAATTTTTCTCGTTAGAATTACTAGAAATATATTTTCTTTTCAGCTTAAAAGAAGGTGCCTCTTGTTGATTTTCAAAAAAAATATTTAAGAGGGCATTTAGTTGCAAAGCTGTTTGGATTTACAACAGCTCAGAGCATTAAAATGCTTTGCTTTATATTGTAAATCTTTGTTGTAGTCCTTGATTTTTGCCTTGATTTTTGCTCTATTGATGCTCTATTGTATTGGTTAAAATAAAAGTACCTTTGAAAGGGTACAATATGAACAAAATTAGCGAGGTTTAATAAAATGATTATCATTGAAATCGCAGGCCATTTAGGGACAGATCCCGAAGTTCGCTTTACACCAGGTGGTCAAAAAGTTACTGTGTTACGCTTGGCAGCGAATACGCGTAAAAGTGGGAAAGATGAAACAGTTTGGTGGCGTGTGACCATTTGGGGAGAGCGTTTTGATAAGATGATGCCTTATATAAAAAAGGGTAGTGCACTTATTGTGATTGGCGAAATGGGCAAGCCTGAGATCTATACAGATAAAGAAGGACGCCCTCAAGTCTCTCTTGATTTGACAGCAGAAATGATTCGCTTTAGCCCCTTTGGTAAAGCAGACCGTGCCGGTCAAGAGCCTTCTGGTCAGGCCCCTTATGGCCAAGCTTCTACTCCTTCTTCCTACACTAGCCCGAGTGCTTATTCTGAACCTTCTTATACTTCTCAATCGACAGGGAATACAGGGTATCCATCTTATCCTGGCAATCAATCAAGTTATAAGCCAGCTCCTAATGTACCCGATGATGATAATATTCCCTTTTGATCCAACTAAGGATGGTTTAAATGCGCTTTTTTTCCTCCTCTAATGAAGATAGCAAAAAATTTGAGCTGATTGTTTTACCTTTTTGGCAAGGGAAAAAGCAAGCAGAAAAGGCGGCGCAAATCGATAGATATGCTTCTCATTTTGCTCCCCTTATTAGGCAAGATTTTTTGGCAAAAGAAGGTGAAATTCTGGTTGTCTATGATACCAGCACCAAGGAGGGTAAAAGGCTTGCTTTGATAGGGCTAGGAGCTAAAGAAAAAATTGATACAGAAAAGTTACGTCGTATATATGCTAAGTTAACCCGCCTCTGTCATCAGAAAAATATCAAAAATATTTGTCTCTTTTGCCCTCAGTTAGATACTTTAGCCAAAGATGCCCTCCTTATTGGTATATCGGAAGGAATTTTGCTTTCTAATTATAATTTCGAAGAACTTAAGCAAGCCACCAAAGCTGATCCTTCTCTGTTATTGCAGCAAGTGACCTTTATGAATTTATCTAAGCAAGAGCTGGCGATTGCACAGCGCTGTGGTAAAATTGCTGAGGGTGTTTACATGGCACGCGACTTAGTAAATAGAAATGCTGATGAAGTTACCCCTCAATACTTATCTAGCTTTGCAAAAGCTTTTGAAAGCAAGCTTCCTCATGTGAAAGCGACTATCCTTAATAAAAAGCTGATAGAGAAAGAAAAATTAGGATTGCTTTTAGCTGTGAATAGGGGCTCAACTAGTGATCCTGCCATGATCATTTTGTCCTATCAAGGCGATCCCCTTTCTAAAGAGCATACAATATTAATTGGTAAAGGGATCACTTATGATACCGGGGGGCTTAACTTAAAACCTGTAGGTTCAATGGAAACGATGAAAGCTGATATGGCAGGAGGTGCGGCTGTACTAGGTACTCTCTATGCTGCAGCCTCTTTGGAGCTTAAGGTTAATCTAACAGTAGTAGTGCCGGCCACAGAAAATAGTATTAGCTCTACTAGCTTTAAACCAGGCGATGCCTACAGGAGTTGCAAGGGATTAACAATTGAAGTTAATAACCCTGATGCTGAAGGTCGCTTAGTCCTTGCGGATGCAATCACTTATGCTATTAAATATTTAAAACCCACTCGTCTTATCGATGTGGCTACCTTGACGGGAGGGATTGATGTGGCTCTTGGCTCCGAAGCTTGCGGATTGTTTTCTAATAATGATGATCTTGCCAATGCTTTGATACACTCAGGATCAAAAACGTTCGAAAGAGTCTGGCGTTTGCCTTTGTACGAAGAATACCATAGTTATCTAAAATCAGATATTGCTGATATAAAGAATAGTGCCGGCCGTTCGGCTAGCTCTATTACAGCAGCTATGTTTTTACAAGAATTTGTAGAGGAAACTCCTTGGGCTCATTTGGATATTGCAAGCACCGCATTTTTCAGTGAGAAAAAACGCTACCATCCCAAGTATGCTACAGGGTTTGGCGTACGGCTATTGATCGATTTTTTGTCTGAAAAAAATTGAGCTAAAAAAATACTGAAGTGAATAGCTTCTCAAGCTGATTGTTAGATTTTTTATAAAAATTTTTCTTCGCTTTCTTTTTTGAAGAGTTAGCTTCAATTTTTCTAGGTAATTTTTTTCCAGCCTTTTTTATCTCGTACATCTTTTCTTAAGTTCTTTTAGCTTTATCTGTACCCTCTTCTTCTTTTGTAGATCCACTTTTAGCTCTCGAATATTCGTTAAGTCTCTTCAAGCCTACTCGACAAAAAGATTTAAATAGATAGATCACTGGGAGCCTTAATGAGGCGATATTATGCCGAACCTTCAATAATGTAATTTTTCAGTTTTCCAGCTAATGCACATGGTAAATCCACCCTAATTAAAACATCATTATCTTCATAATCTTGATGGATAATATTGCCTAAGCGCATGACTTCACTCACTTTATGGTATTCAAGCTGAGGGATTTTTAAGGTGACTGAAGTACGTTTTCGATTGAGCTCTTGAATCATCTGTTCTAATAAATCTTCAAAACCGATTTTATTAAGAGCAGAGATACTAACAGATTTGGGATAAAGGATGCGTAAGCGGGTAATTTTCTGGGGATCGGTGCATCTATCTATCTTATTAAGTACGGTAATGATGGGTTTATTTTCAGCCTTCAGTTCTTTTAATACCTCATAAGTGGTGGCGGCTTGCTCTTCAGCCATAGGATGGCTAATATCGACTAAATGGATAAGAATATCTGCTTGCAAAGCTTCTTCTAATGTGCTTTTAAAAGCTGCCACAAGCAAGTGAGGCAGCTTGCGTATGAAACCCACCGTGTCAATCAATAAAATTTCTTGATTATTAGGTAATAAATATTTACGTGTAGTGGTATCAAGAGTAGCAAAAAGTTTGTCTTCTACAAAGACTTTAGCATCCGTTAAAGCATTAAGAAGCGTAGATTTACCCGCATTTGTATAGCCTATAATGGCGAAAACCGGAATTTCTAATCGGGTGCGAAGAGTGCGTTGGGTGAGGCGATTAGCACGCACTTCACGAATTTCATTTTGAAGGCTATCCATCTGTTTTTTTAAAATGCGCTTATCAATCTCGATTTGCTTCTCACCTTCCCCTTTGAGGTAGGCCCCTCCACTTTTACCTCCCGTACCCGCTTGGCGTGATAGATGAGACCATAACCGTTTTAAACGCGGCGCTTGGTATTTAATTTTAGCTAGTTCAATTTGTAGACGCGCTTCTTTAGTGTGCGCACGCTGAGCAAAAACTTCTAAAATAACTCCCGTACGGTCTATCACAGGCATGTTGAAAATATTTTCCAAATTGCGCTGCTGGCCTGGTGTAATTTCATCATCGAAAATGATTAAATCTACTTTTTGCTCTTGTGCCATCCGCAAAAGCTCTTGTAATTTACCCTCGGTGACAAAAGTAGAGGCATCGTATTTACGCACCATACAAGGAATCTTAGAATTAACATGAATGCCATAAGTTTCAGCAAGTAAAGCTAGCTCATCAAGATGCTCTTCACAGATTGGACGAAAGTTAGATCCTTTATAAACAGAAACAAGTAAAGCTTTTTTAGGCTGTTGAAATTCGTCTTCCGAGGATTGTAGGATTTTTGGTTTAATAGAGGGCATACATTTACTCTTTATATTGAGGAATTTAAGGGGATCTCAAAATCAATCTCTAAGCCATCGTAAGCTAATTGATAATTAGGAGGAAGCTTAGAATTAGTAAAATCATGCTCCAGCTCATGAGCGATGTGAGTAAACCATGCTTGGTCAGCACCCACTTTGTAAGCAAAATCTATAGCTTCTTGAACATTGAAATGTAAAGGAGAGGATTGTTGACGCAGGCAGCTTACCACTAAAGTTTCCACGCCTTGCAGGTCTTCAAAAATGGTTTGAGGATAATGGCGGATGTCAGAAATGTAGGCAAAATTGCCTACTTTAAAGCCATTGACTAACATGCCACCTTGCTGGTAGGTTACATAATGAATAGGTAATCCTAAAAAATTTACTTTTCCTCTTTCAGACTTTAGATAATGCAAAACAGATCGAGTCGTTAACTTTTCTGGGGAAGAAGTTTGCTCAAAAGCATAGGGAAAACGCATTTTTAGCTCCTCTGCTGTAGCTTCAGCCAGTAGGCAGGGGATAGGTTGCTTGGAACGAGCATTAAGGATCCTAAGCTCGTCAAATCCTCCTGTATGATCATAATGAGCATGTGTTAAGATTAAGCCATCAATCTGTTTAATATGATGGTGAAGCATCTGAGTGCGAAAATCAGGACCGCAGTCGATGACAATTTGCTTATCATGGATTTTAATCAACCCAGAGGAGCGTAGGCGTTTATTAAAAGGCGATTCTGAACGGCAAACTGCACATTCACAACCAATTACTGGTACTCCCAATGAACTGCCTGTTCCAAAGAATAAAAATTTGCCTGCCATTTTCATGAAAAAACGCTCATAGAAAAATTATAAGTTTTGACTCTATTAAAACGCTCTAGGGGAAAGTTAGGGCTTATGATTGAATAAATACAGGCTGTACTCTCTTTATCGTTTGCTAAAAATTTTGCGTTAGCTTGAGGAAAGATTTTACAACTTATAAGAATAACAGCGTGCATAGGCTTTGGCATAGTTAGGTTATTCATCTATAGTAATCAAGCGAAAATGCCTGTAGCCATCTTGCTCAGATTTGCTTAAAAATTTTGTTATTTGCTTTATGGGCGAAAGAATTATGGTTAAAATTTAATCAGCTTTAAACATAAAAGTTCTTATTATACAGTGTATGAGGAATAATGCAAGATGGCTTATTGTAATTTAACTATAAATCAAATAAGCTGTTGGGCTTATGCGTATAGCTATTATAGGAACCGGTCTATCAGGATTAGCCACAGGGTGGTTTTTGCTAAAAAAATTTTCCTGCAAGCCAAGACTTAATATAACTTTTTTTGATCCTTTAGGAGTGGGAGGAGGGGCCTCCGGAGTAGCTGCTGGGTTGCTGCACCCTTATGTGGGTGCTACCGCTAAGCTTAATCGTTATGGACTAGAAGGTTTTGAGGCCACAGAGAAGCTGCTAAAAGTTGCCTCTGAAAAAATGGGCAGGCCAGTGGCAAGTTATAATGGATTTTTGCGGGTAGCTCTTTCCCTTCAACAGAAAAAGGATTTTCAGCGTTCAGCTTTTCAGTATGATGACTTGCTATGGCTAGAAGCAAAGGAAGCTCAGCAAAAAATTTCAGGACTGTCTTTTCATCCAGCAATCTTCATTAAAAGGTGCATGGCAGTAGATTGCTCTCTTTATTTGGAGGGACTATGGAAAGCCTGCAAGGAAGAAGGAGCCCTGCTTGAAAGAGAGGAAGTAGAAACACTCGATGAATTGAAAGCTTTTGACCATATCGTGTTAGCTGCGGGTGCCTTCGTTAATAGGTTGCTAACCTTGACAAAGCTGCCTGTGACCGAAGTTAAAGGCCAGGTTATTGATATTGTGTGGCCTAAGCGTTTGGAACCTTTACCCTGTCCTTTAAGCTCACAAGCCTACCTAATTATGAATAAGGAAAAAAATAGCTGCACATTAGGGGCGACTTATGAACGTGGCTTTCAATCAGCGCAGGCCAACTTAAAAATGGCTGCAGCAGAAATTATGCCTAAAGCCCTGGCTTTATTGCCTGCATTAGAAGGTGCGCCAGTGCTAAACTGCAGGGCAGGGGTGCGTGCTTCTACGCCTGGTCACATGCCTATCCTACAAAAAGTAGGAGCAAATGTTTGGGTAATTACCGGCATGGGATCCAAAGGCCTTCTATATCATGCTTTATATGCTGAAAAGCTAGTCGATATGATGAAAGAAAGGCAATCATCTTATTCTTTTTAATTATCAACGTTATATATGGCTGGCTTCTCTCAAATTGTTCTAAGAGGCTGGAAGTGGTTTATAAACCTACTCTCACAGGCTCGGCTAGCTTTCTAGCAGTTTTTTTATTCATCTTTTAAAACTTTTCATGGGTAGCTTAATACAAAGTTAGGCACTTATAAAGAAGTTTTTTGGGAACCTCTTATCATTAAAACATGAGCCTCAGCTGCAAAATTAAAGAAAAAAATTACAGCAGGCGTAAGGACTGCAGTGAAAGGTATCATGGTAAAAAACCATTGAAGGATTGCATGTAAAGGGTGATGGCATGAAAAACATACTGATCCTGTCATCCAAGCGGCTAAAATTAGCAAACCCGCAAGGCACCATAGAGGAAAGGTAGCTATTAGGGATAAGATAATATTACTAAATAGATCACCTCTCATTCTTTTAGATAATATGTCAGCAACTTGTATGCGATTTAAGCCTTTCAAAGCAATCACGGGGGTAACAAAAAAGAGAATTGCCAGGCTCAATATGCATAGAAGCAGAGTACCTAAATTAATTAAAAAGGGACCAAAAGCCAAAATAGCGCTGAAGAAGGGGCCTACTGCAGGAATCTCCTCTAGTAAAAAAAAGAAACCCAAAAGCATCCACAGCAATAGATAGCTTAAAATAATAGGGATGCAAAAATAAGAAGCTCCAATCATGATCTCCCATGATTTAGCTAATATCTCTGTGTAACTGGCCTGCTTTTTTTTTATTTCATCATGATAAATGCGAATAAGAACAATCCCTGTGGAAAGTAAAAATCCTGCACAAAGAAAAATAGGTAAAAAAGTTAGACTCATCATCAGCCATTCATTAGCTCCTAAAGCTAGGCCACGAAAAAACACTACTAAGACACCACATAATGCTAAAATGGTAAAGACTAGTAGAAATTTTTTCTTATTAAGAGAGAGGGCTAACGCTCTATTAAACATTAATTGTAAGTCATCGAATGTCATAATTGTTTTTTATCTCATTTCGAGGTTTGAAAAAAAATATTTAGTTCTTACGGTAAGAATATCTTTGCTTTTAGGGCCTTCCCCCTATTCATAAAAAACTAGAGCTCAAATGCAATTTTATTCACATGCTTATCAAAAGAGCTAGTACTTCATAAGAAATCAACTCAAGAAGGTCTATATTACTTTATGTTGATAGCTATATAAGCTAATCTCTAAACAGGCCTGAAGTTATCTCGAGTTAAAATTCACTCATCTTCTAAGCTCCTAGCTGATGTGTAAATGGGCACCTATCTTATCTTTCACAAAAGTGCGCTCTTCAATTAGCTCGCTTTCCGAGGCCATAATCTTACTTCTTATCCACTCATGCCAAGGAAGATCTTTTACGATCTCATATGTTTTATCTTCCTTGGTACGACAAGGAAAGGAAAAAACTAGGTTTTCTTGAATCCCATAAGGGTTATGGTTGCTAATCACTCCTGAGGAATACCACTCTCCTGGAGGGGTAGGGTTGATGATAGCTTTCATGGCATCAATAGCTGCATGGGCTGCTGAAGCTGCGGATGATTTTCCTCTGGCTGCAATAATTTTAGACCCTCTTTCTTGTACTCCGCTCATGAAATCATTTTCCAGCCAATGCTGGCTTATCGGAAAATTTATCAAAGGTTTATTTTTTATATGCACATGAGTAAAGTCAGGCACTTGCGTAGAAGAATGGTTGCCCCATATCACGACTCTTGTTACCTCATGGCTATTAACATTTGCTTTTTTTGCTAATAAGCTTACGGCACGATTTTGATCCAAACGCATCATCGCATGAAAATTTTGCGGGGGAATCCGCGGAGCATGGCTAAGAGCAATTAAACAATTAGTATTACAGGGATTTCCCACGACCAACACAATGGCATGCGGATTGGCGGACTTATTTAATGCTCGACCTTGCTCAACAAAAAATTTGCCATTTTCATTGAGCAAATCCTTTCTTTCCATGGCAGGACCGCGTGGTTTGGCACCTACTAGGAAGGCATAATCTATCTCTTTGAAGACCTCATCGGGATTGCTTCCAATAATTATTTCTTTTAAAAGGGGAAAAGCACAATCTTCAAGCTCCATAGCTACACTTTGGAGAATGGGCATGGCTTCAGGAATTTCTAAAAGATGCAATCCTATGGGCTGAGTAGCGCCTAGTAAGTCGCCATTGGCTAGACGGAATAAGAGGCTATAAGCGATTTGCCCTGCTCCGCCTGTGACAGCAATACGTTTCAGAGGTTGAGGCATAAAAATTCTTCTTTCTTGCTATTAAAGGATAAGGGAATTCTAAAAGTAAAGTTCAATTTTGGTTAAGCTAAAGTTATAGAGCCAAGGGAAACTTAAAAAAACTTAGGGCTAGAAATTTACCTACGCAATTTAAGAAAAATTCTATCTTTGTTACTTTTTTTGGTTAAAGATAGTTCCGAAGTTGCCATTTCTCCACCATAAGTACAATCAATAATGGCTTTTTTCTCTAAAATTTTCGCTAATGCGCTCAATTCTTTGGAAGAAATTTTTTATAAGGGGAAAAAACTTGTAAAGCTCCGGCAGTCAATCCATCAATCATTGAAGATTTTATGGTTTCTTTTAAAAAAGAGTGCCTAGGTGTTTATATATAAATCTATTTTTGCCATGCAGCTATTCTAAGGCGCCTTTAGCTTCTAAAAGTTGAATGATCTGCTCGTAATTTATCCGATTTTTTTCCGATAAATACTCTTTTGTCCAGCGTAAAGCTGTAGTGCCCCTGTAATCTTTGGCATTGATATCTGTAGTTTTATCTACCAAAATTTTTACCAACTCTACATTCCCATACTTTGCCGCATAGTGCAGGGGTAACCTTAAGTTCCTATCAGAGATGTTGGCATCCGCCTCTTGCTCTAATAAAAATTGGGCAATTTCTAGATGATTTCCTTGTACAGCATAACTTAAGGAGGTGCTTTCGCTATCATCTCTCGCATTAATGTGAGGGGTTGCTTCTATCAAAGCTCTAATAACTGGCAAATGCCCTCCCATAGCGGCATAATGTAGAGGTAAAGCTTTAGATTGGTCAGCTTCATTAGCATCTGCACCGTGTTTTAACAAGTAATTAACTATCTCAATTTTGCCGCCCTCAGCTGCCAAGCTTAAAGCTGTTTGATCCTTATCTCCTTCTTTGGCATTCAAATTATGAGTCAGAGGAAGTAAAATTTTAACAGTAGATAAAGAGCCTTTCTCAACAGCATGGTGCAAAGGTAGCTTCCCATGATCATCTTCTTTGTTAACATCTCCTCCTAATTTGAGTAAGGCTTTAATATCTTTTTTCTTTCCGTAGCGGCAAGCAAATCTTAATGCTAAAGTTAAGACTTTTTCCCGCTCGTAGGCCTTATCAATTTTTGAAAGTAGGATTTTAACGATAGCTACATGTCCTTTCTTAGCTGCCCAAATGATAGGCAGCTCATTATTTTTGTCCTTAATAGCAGGGTTAGAATCTTGAGTTAATAAATATTTTACTGCTGCTACTTCTCCTACTTCTGCAGCACAACTTAAAGGGGTGCGCTTGTCATCATTTAAAGCATCAATATTTTTAGTAGGATCTACTAGGATCTTGACAACCTGCAAATGTCCAGCTTGGGCAGCAAGGTGCAAAGGTAGATTGCCCTCTCTATTGGTACTATTTGCATCGGCCCCTTGTTCTAGTAAATAGCTGACCACCTCTTTTTTTCCAGTTCTAGCAGATAAAAGCAAGGCTTGGCTCAAAATCTCTCTGAATGGGCTGGTGCCTTGATTGCACAAAGCTTTAACAATATCTAAATGCCCTGCCTGAGCGGCTAGCTCTAAAGCACAATGAAAATGTTGATCTTTCAGTTGCGGATCAGCACCTTTTTGCAATAAATATTTAACAATATGTAATTTCCCAGCTTCAGCGGCTACACTTAACGCCGTGCGCTGAGAGGTGGGGCTTTTTTCATTAACGGGATGAATAAGAAGTAGGCTTTCGACCTTGCCTAGATCTCCTCTTTTTGCGGCCAGGTGTAAAGGAGGGAGTTCCTCTTCATTTAAATTAATTTCCTCCGTTTCTGGCAACAAGATGCTATCTGTTTTGCCTAGAGAGCTAACCCGGGAGGAAATATCATTTTCGCTTGTAGAGGTCAACTCTTTCTTAGGGCTGCTCAGATTCTCGGCGGCCGCTCTATTAACATGTTCAACATTTATCGGCTTAAAAGTAATTTGGCGGGCAGCGTATTGCACTGCATTAGCCTGCTCTTGAAGCCTAGGTTTTGTAGATATTTTAGCAGCAGAAAATTTTTTCACTAAAGTGCGAAAAGAGAAGACAGCGATGGGCACAGCTAAGGGTAGAAGAGGGAGGGCCACTAAGGTGATTAAGGCGGTAAGGCTACCCACCCATAGCTTTGATTTACTATTAAGAATGCTAAAATCTCGAAGAGCATGATGCTGAGAAGAACAAGGGTTAATTAAGGAAAAAAAATTTGATACTTTCATTGCTAGCAATCCCTGTAAAATTTTACTACTAATAATATATCATCCTACTGTTTTTTTATATTAAATTTTTAAAAGAAGGGCAATCATAGCTTTAATACATGTTGAATCGTAAAAGACAAGGAAAATTTACCTATCTTATGAGACACTCAATCTAGACAAAAAAAATTATTGTCTATATAAGTTTAGGTAGTTAGCTATAGCCATCTTCTTCTTAAAGCACTAAATGCTTGTGGGAACCTGAAATTGTTTCTATCTTTATAAACTATCCCTTATCATATTATTTCTGATAAAAAAGTACCTTCTGTAAATCAATGACTTCTCTTAATATTATTGAAATTTTTCGTAGCATTCAAGGGGAAACAAGCTTAGCCGGGCTACCTACGACTTTCATACGCTTGGCGGCCTGTAATCTTCGCTGCTCATGGTGTGATACTACCTATTCATTTGGACGGGGGGTCTCTTATACCTTAGAAAGTATTTTTTCAAAGGTAGCTTCTTTTGGCTGTCAATATGTTTGCGTGACGGGAGGAGAACCACTTTTGCAGGCTAACGTCCTCCCTTTAATGGAGCAATTATGCCAGGCAGGATATATCGTCAGCCTAGAAACTGGAGGTTCTCTGTCTACCCAAAAGGTGAATGCAAATGTACGCATCATTCTAGACATTAAATGCCCTGGAAGCCAGATGAGCAATAAAAACCTTTGGGATAACCTTGCCCATTTGCGCTTTCATGACCAGATAAAATTTGTGATCAGCAATCGGGAAGATTACGATTATGCTAAGGCGGTCTGTAACCAACATCAATTATTTAAGAAAGTCAGTGAGATATTGTTTTCGCCTGTATTTGAGGTATTGCCTTCCCAAACCTTAGTCAATTGGATATTAGAAGATCAGCTAGCCGTGCGCTTAAATTTGCAAATTCATAAATTTATATGGCCTCCCTATACTAAAGGCGTTTAAAGATGAAAAGAGCTATCGTTTTATTGAGCGGGGGATTAGATTCAACAGTTATATTAGCTCTTGCTCTGGCACAAGGGAGGGAATGTTATGCTTTGAGTTTTGACTATGGTCAAAGGCATCGTATAGAGCTTACGCACGCCAGTAAGATTGCCAGATACTATCAAGTTAAACATAGTATTGTCCAAATTGACTCAAGTGTATTTAAATCTTCTTCTTTAGTGTCCGATCTAGCGGTACCAAAAAATCGATCAAAAGAAGATATAGGCTCAGGGCAAACCCCCAATACCTATGTGCCAGCACGTAACACTCTTTTTCTAGCTTATGCTATGGGGCAAGCTGAAATACTAGCTGCTCAGGAAATTTATTTAGGAGCTAATGCATTAGATGCTCCCTCCTATCCCGACTGTACACCTAGCTACATTCAAGCTTTTCAGCAGGTTTTAAATGTGGGCACTAAGCAAGCTGCTGAAGGAAGCTCGCCTCAGCTTTTAACACCTTTAATCCAGTGGGATAAAGCTGAAATTATTCGCCAGGGCTTCGCATTAGACGTGCCTATACACATGACTTTTAGCTGCTACGATCCGACGCCTCAGCAAAAGCCTTGTGGGCAATGCGATGCATGCATCTTAAGGGCCTATGGATTTGCAGCAGCCAAAGGGTAAATTTTCTCTTAAATAACAGGCTATTAAAAAGCTTATAAAGCTTTTATCTATCATTGACATAAGAAAAGAGAAGGAGCTGATCTATTGCAGAAGAATCCCAACAGCTTGCCATCTTAAGGTATTTTATAAAAAATTTGCTGACTTCCTTACCTATGATCTAAATTTTAATTTTCAAAGCAAAATTTGGGCGTAAGAAAAGAGCGGATGTAGTTTCAAAAGGATAAAAATTTTCTTATATAAGGGAGTTGTTTGGTAGCAATGAAATTTTAATTTACCCTCTAAGAGAGCTATAAAAGGCGAAGGCTGAATTTTTCTATTGCTTACGGAAAGGAGGAGAAGGAAGAAGCTAGGAAAAGGCTTATATGGATAGCCAAAATTTAAGCCTATTCATGTAGAAAAAGCTGCAGCAGCTGCATAGACAAGGGATTAATGAGAGGACGATTTTGATGAACAAAGGTGGATAGATGATTCTGTTTTATCCATAAAACTTCTGTATGTTCATCATCATGGCTAAGTTCTTTCTTAGGTACCGCAGGATCTAAAAGGATTTTTGCACAGATTTCATAAGCATGAGAGTGAGTATCTACAATTAAATAAGAGGGAAGAATATGATGAATCATTGCTTCTTCAATTCCTGCTTCTTCCTTAAGTTCAATTTTTAGTTGTTTGATAATATCCACATGCCCCTCGTTTAAGGCGGAGGGGTCTATCCCTCCAGCGGGCATTAGCTCAAGATAGTTGGGATAATCGGTAACATGTTCTGCGCGCTTACCCATGAGAATTTCATTGCCTGCTAAAGTATAACCACACACACAAATGGGTTTAAGATGAAGTTCATGGATTAGAGTAGGATCGCGTACTTGAGCAAGATAAAGTTTATATTCTACAAAACGCCCGTAAAGATGTTTTCCGTCAAAATGATCTGCACAAAGAATTTTCCCATTAAAAAGTTTTCCTTGGGTACGAAGAAGCTCTTTTTCCCAAATTTCTTCAATAGAGAAGAATGTAGAGGGATTGACTTTTCTGGGGGGTTGGATACGGCTAATGTGAACTTTAAAAGAGGGGGAGAGGGGAAAGATATTAAAGTCTTGCATAAGCTTCCTTAAAACAAAGGGTAAGGTCTTTCCAGCTATCTGTAGTCATCGCACCCGAAGGAATGGAAACAAGATAAGGATTGCGTATAGCTATAGTGGGAATATGAGCATTTAAAGCGGCTAAAATGCCTGCCCTAGAGTCTTCAATAGCTAACACTTGGTCTGCTAGAAGAGAACTCGTTTTTAAGGCATGTAAATAGATTTCTGGATCTGGCTTAGTTTTCTTTACATTCTCTTTGGTAACGATGAAAGCAAAGTAGTCCTTTATTTCTAGTGCTTCTATACAGCTTGCAATTAATGGATAAGCCGATGATGTTACTAAGCCCATTTTAATCTTTTTATGCTGGCAAAGGTCTAAAAATTCTCTTGCTCCTGGAATAAGCTTGCCTTCGTGTTTATAAGCATCTGCCAGGCCCTGCTGATAAAGAGAAATTAAGGCATGTTTTTTTCCCGGCAATCGATAGCGTTCCATTAAAATAGGTACAAACTCTTCAAGAGAGGGGCCCATAAGAGTTTTAAACTCTTCAAGAGAGCCTTCCTGGTCAAATATTTTTAAAAAGGAAAGATAGTGCTTAAAAAGGAAAGGAATAGTGTCGACTAACGTACCATCAAAATCAATCAATACTCCTTTCAAGTGCCGAAAATTCGCCGATAAGTTCATTCCCAATCTCCCCATTGAATACCGTCTCCTAAAGGAATAAAACGAGCTGCTTTTTTACCTTCTATTTGCTGAAGATACTTAGGATGGATACCGAGGATTTGCTTTCCAGGCCTTAGAATATCTATATTGACGCCTTCTTGTAACACTTGTCCTAAGGAGATGGGGCATAAAGTTTGCACTCCTCTACGAGCAAAACGGCGCAATTCTTGTTCGGAAGGATGAATTGTTTTAACCCATGATCCTTGCATTTGCTCGGCCAGCCGTACAGCACGCACCATTTCTTTTAATTCCTGAGGGTTTAAAGCAAATGCATGGTCAGGGCCTGGCAAGCGTCGATCCAGGGTAAAGTGTTTTTCTATAGCTTTAGCCCCTAGCGCCACGGCTTGGATAGGAGCTACCCTAGCATCACGGCTATGATCTGAAAGGCCTACAGAACATTTAAAACGTTCTTTTAACCAGAGGATTGAGCGTAGGTGCATGCTATCTGCTTCAGCCGGGTATTTGGCCGTGCATTGCAATAAGGTTAGTTCTTTTCCTCCATAGGCAAAAAAAGCTTCCACCGCCCAAGCTATTTCATTTTCAGTAGCGGCCCCTGTTGAAATAAATGTCGGCTTAGCACTTTGGGCGATCGACTCAAGCAAACGTATATGCCCAATCTCATAAGAAGCAATTTTATGTCTTCTAACATAGGGATCAATGGAAAGAAAATCTTCTATGGAAAAAGCTGTGGCCATAAATTCAATGCCACTTGCTTGGCAATATTCGGCTAGCTGAGGAATCATTTCATAAGGCATCGCCAAGTCAGCAAAAATTTCTTGCATTTCTTGCTTGATTCCTGTTGCAGCTAAATAATTACTTATGCCGGCGTTAGCGACGTAGACAGTCTCAGGGCGATAAATCTGAAATTTAACCGCATCAGCCCCTGCTTCGGCTGCGCTATCGATAAGCGTTTTAGCCATGTTTAAGTCTCTATCTAAAGTTCCCATGCGCCAGTTAGAACCTGCTTCAGCGATAATGAAAACAGACTTATTATTTATGAGGGGAGTCATGCGGGCCATATAACGGCAAATAGGTATATTTTCTTGAGTATCTTCTGCATGAAAAACCGTCTGCCCAAGACTTTCATAACCAGCAGAAATAAAAGCTTTTTGAGAAGCTATATTCTCGATTTTAATCTTTGCAAAAATATCATCAAACCCTTGCTGTTGCACCCATTTTTTAGTAACGATCAAAGCAGCTGTGCCTATCCCTTTATTGCGGTGCTCAGGCGCTACATTTAAAGAGACTTCTACGCAACGGCGTTCATGGGCATGCTCAGGGTGGGAAATGGGCTTGAATAAAAAGAAAGCAACGCGTTGGCCATCAAGCAGGATAAATAAAGGGGGCAGCGCTGGAGATAAAAAATATTCGTTGATAAATTCTTTATAGAAGTTATCCCATTTTTTAGCTTGCGAGTGGATAGACATACGCAATGTTTCAGAATCATTACGCCATTGCAGAATCTGGAAAGCATCTTCTTTAGTAGGTTTTACAATTTCGAATCCTATCTTATCAGCTTCCATTTTCACACCTTTTTTTGTTTTACATGGGCATTAATCTTTTTCCATTGCGGATGGGTTTTGAAGGCGTTCAAAATATCCGCTAGAGTAAAGTTTTTATTAGTAGGGTATATAGTTTCAAAGATTTTGCTGACTAGCAAAAAATCTTCTGGAGTATCAACAGTTAAGCGATAGTTGGCAGCCCCGCGCATGTGCACAAAATTGGCTAGATGGAAAAGATCAGGATGCTTATAAATGAAAGGAGTGACATGTTCAAGATCGAATTTACTGCTAGCTTTATGATAAGCATTTTCTAATGTAAAGAAATTGAAAGCTTCTACGTCCATACCTCTAGGAAAAGTGCGAAGTTGCGTGTTAGACACATAGTCAAGGCTAGCGCTTTTTTTAAGAAGGAGATTAAGGGCTTGATCGACGATCGCTGGATCGATTAAAGGACAGTCGCCTGTCAGCCGTACAATAATATCTGCAGGATATTCACAACAAGTTTTATAGTAACGATCAAGAACATTATGTTCATGACCTCTATAAATGTTAACTTTTTCTTTTTCACAAAACGAGGCAATTACATCATCTTGAGGATGAGTAGTTGTCGCTATAATGAGAGTATGCATGGCTTGGATGCGCCGCACTCTTTCAATGAGATAGCCCAAGAGAGGGCGCTGCATGATAGGTTGCAAGACCTTGCCGGGCAGGCGGGTAGATCCCATGCGGGCCTGAATGATAATGTTAATTTTTGGATTTTTCATGAGCTAAACCTAAAGTACGTTAACATTCTAAATCAAGTGTTATTTGCTCTTTAAAGTTTTTTATTGCGTAACATCATTCTTTTCCATCCTTCTGCTGTTAAAATCTTTTGATTTAAGGCAGAGGGCAGCATTTGCTTAGCTTCCCCTGCAGAAGATATATTTTTAGTTACAGATAAAGATGAAACACGATTTTCTTCGGGAGCAAGAGGAGATGAGGATTCTATCTTAAGCAGTGAAGGGAGGGGGAAAGAGTTAGCTTTATTATTGGCATTATTTGTAGTGGCCATATGAACCTCCTAGGGTTAATAGTGGATCACCATGCAATTTTGATGCCAAGCTAATCGAAAATAGGCGAAATAGTTAATACTTTTTCTTAAATTTTTGTCTTAAAGCCATTATTGAATTTCTTTAATTTAAGTCAATTATGTATATTCTAAAAGTATCTGCAAGGATATAAATAGGGCTTTTCTTTCGTTTTTTACTCCTATCGCTTTATTCATGGGACTTTAATCACGGGCGTTGGGCATGTTTAGATAAGTAGTAAAAAATCTTTAAGGGAACTAGCTCTATGGAATGTCTTGAAATTGGCTTGGGTAAAGGTTAATCATTTATGGAAAAAAAAGCGCTAACTTCAGGAAGGATGGTTTGTTTTGCTTTAATATTTGATAATCCTTATATCCTAAATGAAGAAGTTTAGATTGACAACCTGTGAGATTTAGAGGCTATATTAGGAAATAAGCCTTGATTGCCAGCAGCTTACTACCGATGCTCGTTATAGAAATGAAAAAGAAGAGTTTAATGTAGCTGATAAGCAGTTTTTAACATTCATTCACTTAAAAGAGAAGGATAGATGAAGATAAGCGCAACATTCTTCGCTTAGCAGGAATCGTGCAATCTTTACGCGGCATTGATCAAGATATAAAAAGATCTTTTTCGCGTCCTGAAGTTCAAGAATAGGTCTATCCGCATTTAAAGAGTCTGTTGTATTAGTTTTAGCTACGGTCGAGCGTATAGAGGCAAGGGATAAGTTGTTTACTTCAAGATGAAGAAAAGCCTGCAAATAAGCTTGTTAAAGAAGTCATACAACGTAAAAGTGAAGATAATAATACCATGATCATCATCAAGTTAAAAAATTAGTAAGCAATGAATAAGCCACTAGAAGGATATACCATTCAGCAAATGCCTATAGAAGAAAGGCCTCGAGAGAGGCTTTTGCAGCATGGCCCTGAAGCTATATCTTCGGCAGAATTGATAGCAATTGTCTTAGGCAGTGGGACTAAAGGCTGCTCGGTTTTGCGCATAGGGCAAGAGCTGCTCATGCGTTTTGGTACTTTGCAAAAGTTTGCTGAAGCCTCCATTGAAGAACTCCAGCAAGTCAAAGGCTTAGGACTTGCTAAAGCTATACAATTAAAAGCCGCCTTAAATTTAGGTTTACGAGCCTCAAGACAGGCGATTGATCAAAGCTTTAGAATTGTTACACCCTTGCACGCTTATAACTACATTAAAGATGAATTAGAATATGCCAAAGTTGAGCATATTGTAGTCATTTTGCAGGATAGAAAAGGTTATGTGCTCTCTCATCATCTTGTAGCCTTAGGAACTCTCTCTCACGCCCCTATTCATCCTAGAGATATTTTTCATCCAGTGATCCGTCATCAAGCTGCCAGCTTAATCTTAGTGCATAATCATCCTAGTGGCGATCCCACTCCTTCTCCAGAAGACCTTGAGGTAACTAAATCCCTCATCCAAGCTGCACGCTTGGTCGATATAACTATCAACGATCATCTCATCATAGGGCGAGGCCGCTATATTTCTTTGAGGCAGAATCATAAAAACCTATGGGATATCCGTTAAAAGAGTAGAAAGAGGTAAGTCTATCCTTCAAGAATGCTTTCATCTCTTCTTTCTTTTTTATCTGGTCTAATTTTTCACTTCTATCTCCTTTATTTTATATCTATTTTTCGTTTATTATATCTTGCATGGTAGAAAAAAAATTTAAGATTGTCACCTTAGGGTGCAGAACCAATCAGTATGAGTCGCAAGCTTATCATGATCAACTGCAGGCGATGGGATACTCCGAAGCTGCAAAGCATGAACAAGCAGAGATCTGCATCATCAACACCTGCACGGTCACTGAGTCTGCTGATTCTAGTAGCCGGCATGAAATTCGACAGCTAGCTAGAGATAACCCTGGCAGTAAGCTTATCATCACCGGCTGTTTTGCAGAAAGGCAGCCTGAGTTGGTAGGATCTCTGCAAGGAGTCACGCATGTGGTTCCCAATAAAGATAAAGAGAAGCTTTTAGAGTCTGTCTTCCCTGCTGCAGAGCTACCTGAATTTTCCATTAAACGCTTTGAGGCCCATACCCGTGCTTTTGTCAAAGTACAAGACGGCTGCAATTCTTTTTGTACTTATTGCATTATTCCTTATGTTCGTGGCCGCTCACGTTCTCGCTCTTTAGAGGAGATAGTTAAAGAGGTGAAAGGATTAATTGCTCATGGATATAAAGAAATTGTCTTAACGGGAATTAATATTGGGGATTTTGATGGTGCCAAGCCTGCAGATGAAAAACCTGATCGCTTAGCTGATTTAGTGCGCGCTGTGGATCAGCTTGCTGGACTTGAGCGTTTAAGAGTCTCTTCGATTGATCCTGACGAAGTCGATGATGATCTTGCTGATGCGATCTTAAATGGGAAGCATACCTGTCCTTCTATGCATATCGTTCTTCAAGCTGGCTCGAATGTAATTTTAAAACGTATGAATCGCAAATACACCCGCCAAATTTTCCTTAATACGGTAGAAAGATTAAAGAATGCAAATGCTGACTTTACCTTTACCACAGACGTGATTGTAGGCTTTCCTGGTGAAACAGAGAGCGATTTTGCTGAGACTATAGATGTCATGAAGCAAGTAAAATTTGCTAAAGTCCATATGTTTCCCTATAGCGAGAGAGCTCGCACAAGAGCAGCTCTTATGCCCAATAAAATTCCTCAAGAGATTATCAAAAAGAGAAAGCATGAAGTCCTGCGGACTGCTGAGCAAATAAGCTTTGAGCTTCGAGAGCAATTTATCGGCCGTCGCATGAAAATTTTGACTGAAAATATAGACCCTTCGCGTCCTGAAGAGATTTGCGGCCACACGGAAAATTTTTTGATGGTTTGGGTGCCTCGATCAAACCATGCGCCAAACGAGATCCTAGAAGTAGAATTAATAGCTAATGCTCCTGATGGTCTGATCGGACGTTTGAGTTGCAGGCAGGTCAGTTGCGGGTAACCCTATGCATATCACTATTGCCGAACGGCTCCGCCCTTTTTCGCATACAGCCGGAACCTATTGTGTGCTGCCAGGCTCACTGCTGCGTTTTCAAATATTTCCAGCCCTTTTACGTGTGCATGATCTCTCTTACGCTGTTCCTAAATTAATTCAAGAAATTCCTGTGCCTGTGAAAGGGCCTGTAAAAGAATTCACTGTACAGCTTGATCTGGAAAAAGGAGCTATTGATGTATGGGGCTTTGATCTACATGCTTATTTTCGTTATCGTATTCTTACAACCCAGCAGCCTAAACAATTTGCTCTTTACATTGATAAAGGATTGACAGCTTGGAAACCCGAGCAGTTGATTTTAAATCGTGCGGTGAATTCCTATTTTTCGACTGAGCGTTTATCGCTAGGTAACCATAAAAATCAAGATTGGGATAGGGTGGCGCTAAGAGAAAATTTAACAGAAATTTTTCCTATCTGGCTACGTTTAGGGCAGCTTTTAACTTCACCTTCAGAGGTGGCCTATGGGGGGACAGCAGCTCTTTTTAAAGATTGCCTTTCAGCTTCTAAAGAAGATGTTTATAATGCTTTTATCAATTTATTCAAAGTAGCTTTTGAAGGTATTCTTTCTCCCCGCTTGAGCGACGAGCAACATCAAGGATTTGCTCTGGAGGCTGCTCCCTCCACTTTATCGCCTCTTATTTTGTTGACCGAGGGGGCACGCATCATTCGATCCTTGTTTATCCGCACCCAACTTAATGAAATTTTTGTTTTACCCTCTCTTCCTGCACAATTTCATTGTGGACGTTTCCTTCATATTCAGTGTACTTCCTTGGGCCTGCTAGATCTAGAATGGACCAAGCACTTTATGCGACGTATGATTTTTCATGCTGAGAGTGATGATATGGTACAGTTTCATTTTCCTAAAAATGTCAAGCGTTACCGTCTAAATGGACAATTCCAGCTAGTGGAAAAGCCTATTCAGATAAGTAAGGGAAAAGTTTATATTTTTGATAGTTTTCAGCATTGATAAATTATTTTTTATCTTTCTTTTGGTACAACTAGCTTTTTAATTAAGGAAATGCAAGTAAGTCTCACTTGACTTTAGCGTGCCTGAAATTTCTAAGGCTATTCACCTTGGCTAGTTAAAATTCTCATCTGCAATTAAGTTCTTTTCTTTTTGAAAAATCCTTAAAAAATTTGCTCATAAGAGCATAAAGGGTAAAAATAAGCTTGCCAGCCAATAAACCTTTCTGCATAGCACAAAAGAAGAACTTTAATTTTGTTTAGCTCATCTAGCCGTAATATTGGCAGCAATTAGAACATTCTAATGCATCTTTAGACAATCTATAACGCTTAAAAAGTTGGGTATGACAATTGACAAAAGCTTATTAAGGATTAAACATACCATAAGAAAAAAGGTAAATTAGCTCCAGTTTAATTGACGATAGTATGGGTCATCTTAAATGGCATATCTTGCAGATTGCAAGAGCTTAAGTACTGGGTAGCAGTAAAAAGTGGAGGGAATGTTGCTTTACTTCAAAGCAGATCAAATATTTTCGCGCTTACTTAAAGGATCCTGTGATTGCTAAGACCAATCGCATTGCAGCAGAAGGTTTAAGAAACGTAGTTATGGCATGTAAGGGGGGAGTGTTATACTGTTGCATTAGAACTCTTCATTGCCAAGGAAAATCTATTGCAGGGGTTTTGACAGTTGTTTTACATGTATCTATCATACTAGATAGCCCATAACTTTTATTATCGGCAGAACCATTTATATCCTGTTCCGTGATCGCTCACTAAATTGATGCATTTATATAATTATTAAACAAAAAAAGCTGGCTTTAAAAAATAAAAATTATAAATAATAACTTGTTTAATTAAGGAAATGAGATGGTAAATATATTAGCAAATAATGATAACAATAAGAATGCGGTTTCTTCTTCTCCGACTCAGCTTGCTGTTAGCTCTATAGAACAGCTTCCCGATGAGTTGCTATTACATATTTTTTCTTTTTTGCAAGCTTCCGATCTCCTTGAAGTTGAACTGACATGCCATCAATGGAAAAATTTGGCAGAGGAGGAGACTTTATGGAAAAGTCTTTATGTACGGTATTTTAAAGTTATTGAGCCGGTGGGTGACACTTACAAAGAAAGCTATTTTAGTCTATCTGAAGCTGACCATCATTGGGGAAAAATAGATGAATTGTTTGAGAGCTTTAAAATCTGTTAATTAAGGAAATGAGATGGTAAATATATTAGCAAATAATGATAACAATAAAAATGCGGTTTCTTCTTCCCTCACTCAGCCTCCTGTTGGCTCTATAGAGCGTCTTCCCGATGAGTTGCTATTACATATTTTTTCTTTTTTGCAAGCTTCCGATCTCCTTGAAGTTGAACTGACATGCCATCAATGGAAAAATTTGGCCGAGGAAGAGATTTTATGGAAAAGTCTTTATCAACAGTATTTTAAAATGATTGAGCCTGCGGCTGAAACTTATAAAGAAGACTATTTTCGTATGTCTAAAGCTGACCATGATTGGAGAAAAGTGGATGAATTGTTGAGCTCCTTGGAACATGGTGATCTTAGACCCGATGAGGCTTTAAGATTTTTTGGTTGGGCAAATGAAATAGGTGGAGAAGCAGCCCTTTCAGAGGATAACCCGTAAAAAAAGCCCTATAAAAAAGAGTAGGCAAGTTCATTGAAAAGGATGTATTGATTTTTGCTTTTCAAAAGCCTGCTCCTGAGCAATTAAGAGTATCTAAAGAGCTTGAGAAACAAGGTTGCTTCATTTCTCCAGGAGATGTGTGCGCGGTTGGTAAGTCTGCCAAAAAAATATGTTAATTAAGGATGAGGAAAGTAAGCTTTTTATCTTACCTTCAAAAGCAAACCAAGCCGCAAGCGAAGTTCGGCAACAGCTAATAGTTTATACACATAGAGGCAGAGACTATGCCAATCTCTGAGGAATTTAATTAACCCTCTAAATCTGCTAAACGTAAAAATGTTGGCAACTTAGGCAAAAAAAGTTTATGTCCCACCACATCATTGGCAAAATGCTGGCGCAAATGCTCCGAAAGGAAGTGGATGAGCACCCTAGCTATAAGAAGCATTCATCTAAAAGGCCTGTCATCCGTCATGGTTAGTGACCCAGGGTCGGCAGTTTTAGTGACCGACCCCCTCGTCACCTTTAGTGACCCGCCCTAGCTACCAAATTTTTTTTCTTTATTTCTCTTAAACTGCATAAATCTTCACGGGACAATCTTTTTTAATCTTCTCTCCTCCTTTCCACATGTTTTGTACCTCTTAGGCGTTCCTTTTTCAAAGATTTTAGACTGCTAAAATCTAAACGAGTAAAATAAAAATGTTATTAGAAAGGATTACTTTAGTTTCTCCTTTCCCCATCTTGAAGAGCTTAACTACTTTTCAAATCAATCAATTTTCTTATAGTAATTGTTAGGAGCTTAGCCAATATGACGTCATCTTCCGTTGCTATAGAATGTTTCCTCATTATCTCCCCCCATATTGCCTTAAAACTTCCTGAAAATAAAAGCAATGGTGTTAGGGTGATTAGAGACAAAGATTAGCCTCAGTCTCGTTAGCTAATATTTTCGTTTTAATTTGGGAGGCTTGCATTTTCTAAAAAGCTATAAGATTTACCTATCACTCTTTCCTAGGCTGATCTTAGGCCTTCGTGGACACAGGCAATCAATAGAATAGGAAAGGCAAGATCAAATCTTGCAAATCTTAAAAAAAAGCAACTCTGCCACTATCGACGCAAAGGAGAGTAAAAGTTCCTATCATTAAGAGAGTAAACTTGGCCTATTACTTGGCATCTAACCATCAATAAGTTAAAAAATTAAAGGTTCAACACAATGTTTAGCTGAAGAGGTGGACATTAAATTGCAGGGCAATCGATGAGATAAGCTTGCTTTCTGAATATGCCTAATATTTATCTAAGTAATTAGTATAGAGCAGATTGCGTTAGGTGATTTTAAGAAGGAAAGGATGGAGATATAGAGAGTAGCTAACTTATTAATTTATCTGAGGTTGAATGACAGGATGTTAAAATTTACTTCAGAGCAAAATAAGAAGGGTAAAATAGTTTCTTATTGGGCGATTTAAGCCCTTTAGGAAAAGCCTGCCAATGCCATTATCAAATGCTAAGGCAAAGAAGGATGGGGGCAATTACCAAGGTAGCATGTAGGTAGGCTGATATTTAAAGCTGCTCATTGGATTAATCGCAACCTTCTTTGAATAAATAATAAATTTGCTTGAAAAAAAAGCCTTCTTAAAAAATTTTTTGGCTTAAAAATTGATTTTGAAAAAATCTTTTGAAGATGAACGGGCAGGCTACTTATGATCCTGCAAAGGAATAAAGAGAAAGAAATGAAAGGGTAATGCAAATGGCAGCATAAAAAGCTTAAGTAGGAAATTTATTCTGTTTTCTCGTTTGCAAACGAAATAAGAAATTTATATGATGCAATTTTTTATTTGAGAATTTCTTATGGCAATATCAGCACATAAACAGATCCATTTTTTAAAGGCTTTTATGCATTTTGACGAATACAATCCTCACCATTTTTTAGGTTTGCATAAAAATAAGCGAGGGCAAAAAGTTGTACGTTTATGGCGGCCGGGAGCCAGCGAAGCTTACTTACAATTATTTGATAAAATTGTTAAAGCTAAATGTGTCCATCCAGCCGGGCTCTTTGAATATCGAGTTCCTGCACATACTTCTTTTAAAGATTACAAGGTTTACCATCATAATGGCCTATTAGACTATGATCCTTATTCCTTTTCCCCCTCGCTTGGCGATTTAGATCTCTATCTTTTCAGTAGGGGAGTGCATTATCAGCTTTACAATGTGATGGGAGGGAGGCTTGTTAACCATCAGGGAATGGAAGGCGTTCGTTTTTGCGTGTGGGCTCCTAATGCCAAAAGTGTAGCGGTGGTAGGCGATTTTAACCATTGGGATGGCCGCTGCAACCTTATGCGTTCTTTAGGTAGCTCGGGTATATGGGAATTATTTGTGCCTGGATTAAAAGAAGGTTTAAAGTACAAGTTTGAAATCCGCTCTCAAGGAGAGGATTTACATCTCAAAGCTGATCCTATGGCTCTATGCGGTGAAATGCGACCCGCTAATGCTTCAATTATAGCTAATGTGGATAAATTTATATGGGAAGATGTTAAATGGATGGAAAAACGTCAAGCAGAGGCTGCTCATCCTAAGCCTATTCATATCTACGAAGTTCATCTGGGCTCCTGGAAGAAAAAAGAGGGCTGGCATTTTATGAATTATCGAGAGGTAGCCCAAGAGCTTGCATCCTATTGCCAGGAGATGGGCTATACGCATGTAGAGCTTCTTCCTATCCAAGAGCATCCCCTAGATGAATCGTGGGGATACCAAGTGTCAGGATACTATGCAGTCACCAGTCGTTTTGGAGCCCCTGAAGATTTCCAATGGTTTGTTAACTATATGCATGAAAATAATATTGGCGTTATCTTAGATTGGGTGCCAGGGCATTTTCCCACAGATAATTTTTCTTTAGGGCGGTTTGATGGTACAGCTCTTTACGAGCATGAAGATTACAAACAAGGCTATCATCCCCATTGGAATACTTACATCTTTAACTTTGGACGCAAGGAAGTTGTGAACTTTCTGATTGCTAACGCTCTTTTTTGGTTTGATAAGATGCATGTCGATGGCTTAAGAGTAGACGCCGTAGCTTCTATGCTCTACCTTGACTATGGTCGTGAAGAGGGGCAGTGGATTGCCAATCAGTTTGGCGGAAATGAAAATTTAGAAGCTATTGAATTTATGAAACATCTTAATTCCATTGTGCATAAGAACCATCCGGGTGTGCTAATGATTGCTGAGGAGTCCACCTCGTTTCCAAAAGTTACTCATCCTGTAGAATATGGAGGGTTAGGGTTCGATATGAAATGGAATATGGGGTGGATGAATGATACCTTAGATTATATAGCTAAAGATTCTATTTATCGTCGGCATCATCATCATAATCTGACTTTTGGATTGCTTTATGCTTTCAGTGAAAATTTTATTTTAGTTTTATCGCATGATGAGGTGGTCCATGGAAAGAGAAGCCTGCTAAGTAAAATGCCAGGGGACATGTGGCAACAGTTTGCTAATTTGCGCTTATTACTGAGTTACATGATGTGCCAGCCAGGCAAAAAATTGCTTTTCATGGGAGGTGAGATTGGCCAGTGGAATGAATGGTCTAGTACAGGGCAAATTGAATGGCCATTGCTGCAATTTCCTCTTCATCAAGGCTTAAAAGAGATGAACAGAGATCTCAATCACTTCTACTTGCAAAATCGCAGTCTATGGGAAAAAGATAATGATCCGGCAGGATTTGAATGGGTAGATTTTGAAGATCGCCACAATAGTGTGATTTGCTATCTTCGTAAAAGCTTGCATGATATTCTGCTTTGCGTACATAATTTCACACCTAATTATTATTCTGACTACCGAGTAAATTTAAAAAATTTAGCTGCAGTGGAAGAAGTTTTTAATACGGATGATGTAAAGTATGGCGGCTCTGGAAAGCTTAATACCAATCCAGAAATCTTGATTGATTCTTATGGAAAGGCTGCCGCCTTAAAAATCCATCTTGCTCCTTTATCTACAATGATCTTAAGAGTTAATTTTTGGTAGTTTTTACATGAATAAGCACGAATACGAAGAGCTGTGCAAAGAGATTTGGCAGCACAATAGACATTACTACATTGAGCATAATCCTGTCATTTCCGATCAAGAATTTGATTTATTGTTAAAAGAATTGGAAGAAGCTGAGCGCCTTCATCCTGAATGGGTGACCTCTAGCTCTCCTACACAGCGTGTGGGAGAAATGCTTAGCGGAGGATTTGAGACGGCTACCCATGAAATTCCTATGCTTTCTTTAGCTAATACCTATAGCAAAGATGAGATTGTGGATTTTATTAAACGCATTCAAAAGCTGCTAGGCGAGCAGGAACCCGCTTTTTGCACCGAGCTAAAAATGGATGGCATTGCTGTATCGGTGCGCTATGAAAAAGGTGTTTTTGTGCGTGGTTTGACGCGGGGGGATGGACGTAAAGGAGAGGTGATTACTAACAATATTAGAACGATTGCCCGTTTGCCTTTGCGTTTGTATGGGAAAAACATCCCCGAGGTGTTGGAAGTGCGAGGTGAAGTATTTATGCCGCATGAAGCTTTTAGGCGTTTAAATGAAGAACGTGTAAAAGCGGGGGAGCCTATATGGGCTAATCCCCGTAATGCAGCTGCCGGTTCCTTAAAATTGTTGGATCCACGTGAGTCTTCTAGAAGAAAACTAGATATTGTATTTTATGGCATTGCTAACGCCCATCTCCATGGCTTAACTAGCCAATATGAGCTTCATCATTATATAAAAGAATTGGGCCTGCCTGCCTTATACACCTATGCTAAGTGTCATAACATTGAGGAAATCTGGGATTATACAGAAAAAGTCCAGGTTTTGCGTAAACAGCTTCCCTTTGATATTGATGGGGTAGTCATTAAATTAGATGCTCTTCGCGAATGGGAGCTTTTAGGAAATACTGATAAAAATCCACGATGGGCCATCGCCTATAAATTTGCAGCCGAGCAAGTAGCCACGCGTATCCATGCTATTACTGTACAAGTCGGCCGCACAGGAGTCTTAACGCCTGTAGCAGAATTAGAGCCTGTTTTTCTAGCTGGAAGTACGATTGCCCGCGCTACGCTGCATAACCAAGAAGAAGTCAAACGTAAAGACATCCGTGTTGGAGATCTTGCTATTATTGAAAAGGGAGGCGATGTTATCCCTAAGGTAGTAAAGATCGATTTATCCAAGCGTGTGGAAGGAACCCTCCCCTGGTCAATGCCTTCTTCTTGTCCTAGTTGTGGAAGTAAAGTTATTTATGTAGATGGAGAGGTAGCTATACGCTGTCCTAACGCCTCTCAATGTTCGGAACAACAATTAAAAAAGCTCATTTACTTTGCTGGCAAAGAGGCTTTAGATATTGAAAATCTGGGAGAAAAGGTAGTTGAGCAGTTGTTTAATAAAGGATTTGTCCGCAATCCTTCCGATATTTTTTGCTTAACCGCCGAGCAGCTTGCCCAGCTGGATAATTTTAAAGCTAAATCTATCCACAACCTTTTAACAAGTATTGATAAAGCCCGCAAGGTAAGCTTGGCGCGCTTTATTATGTCTTTAGGCATCAAGTATGTGGGGAGCGGTACTGCTGAAGCTTTAGCTATTAAAGCAGGGGACATCTATCATCTTATGCATATGTCTTTTGAGGATCTATTAAAAATAGAAGGGGTGGGAGATAAAGTGGCTTCTGCTGTGGTGGATTATTTTAATGATCCTAAAAATCGCTTAGAGATAGAGAAGCTTCTAGCCAATGGCCTAGAGCTGCAACCGATGCAAGCTGCTGCTTTCAAGGGGCATGCGTTTAATGGTAAAACATTTGTCTTAACAGGCACATTAAAAAAATATTCACGCCATGAAGCTGCCTACATCATTAAAGAAAGAGGGGGAAAAGTGACAGATAGCGTCAGCAAAAAAACTAATTATGTTTTAGCCGGAGAGAGTGCTGGCTCTAAGTTAGAAAAGGCTCAAAAGCTTAACATCACTATCCTTAATGAAGATCAATTTGAGAGCCTTTTATGACAGGACGTTTGGCCTTTAGAATTTAGGATAAGGAATAAATTCTTGATCAGCTGCCTCCTTAAGCTTAAGGGGTAACCCTATTAAGTGCTTGGCTATAGCAAAAGCAGTTTAAAAACTAGGCTAAAGAAATCGCTTCTAAATTTTATAAGGCTTACTAGATAAACCTTTTAAATTCAGGTGAAAAGGAAAAGGGTTAAAATTAGACTATTTGCAACTTGTTACGCTCCGTCGCTTTAGAAAAAATTGGAGAATTTTCTTCTGGGCTAGCAATTAATGTACCCATTAGAGTCTGGTGATTAAATCCATGAACGCGTACTTTTTGTAGGCTGCCAATTAGAGCTTCGCTACCAGCAAAAACTACGTTTTTCCAACAACGTGTACGCCCTTTCAGTAAAGTCTTATCTTTAGAACTATGCTTTTCCACCAATACCTCGACTTCTGTATTTAGCAGGAGTTGTCTTTGTTTAGCTGCTATCTCATCATGCAAGCTGAGAAGTTGCTGTAAGCGTTCTTGCTTGACCTCCTCGCTAATATCATCTTTCCAACGCATCGCCGGCGTTCCTTTTCGTGGGCTATAGGAAAAAAGAAAAGCCACCGAAAACTCAATTTGCTTCATTAAATCATAGGTTTGCTGAAAATCTTCTGCTGTTTCAGTAGGAAAGCCTACAATAATATCTGTGCCTAAAGTGACATTAGGCACAATTTCTCGCAGCATGTGGACTTTCTCAAGATATTGCTCAATCGTATAAATACGATGCATTTTTTTTAGGATGCGGTTAGAACCTGCTTGCATAGGGAAATGTACAAACTCGCAAAGTGTTTTCAGATCCCGAATAGCTTCCATCAACTCTTTAGTGATATCCACAGGATGGCTTGTCATGAAACGTACACGTTGCAGACCTGGGATTTTATCTATTTGATAAAGTAAATCATGAAAGCGACACTGCCATTCTGGCTGGTCTTTTCCATAGCTATTAACATTTTGGCCTAAAAGGATGAGTTCTTTATATCCTTTACTCACTAATTGGCGGCATTCCTCTAAAATGTTTTCCGGTGAGCGTGAAACTTCAGGGCCGCGTGTATAAGGGACCACACAATAGGTGCAAAATTTATCACAACCGCGGATAATGGAAATATAAGCTTTAACTTTATCGTCCCGTTTGGCGCTTAGATAATCTAGCTCAAATTGAAATTGCTCGTCTGTGCGCACGATTTGCTTATCACTAGCTAAGACTTCATCGAGCACATGATTGAGTTCATGGATGTTATTCGTGCCGAGCACAAAGTCAATATGGGGAAGTTTTTGAAAAAGAGACTCTTTTTTGGCATTGGCCATGCAGCCGGTGACACCAATGATAGGATTGTTTTGCAAGGAGTGTCCTAATTTTCCTAGCTTCCCCATGACCTTCCTTTCTGCTAAATCTCTAATCGAGCAGGTATTAAAGAGTAATAGATCTGCCTGGTTTTCATCTTCCGTGCGCACAAGGCCACGCCCTTCAAGGAGGCCTACCATAATTTCTGAGTCAAGTTCATTCATTTGACATCCATAGGTTCTCACGAAAAAGCTTTGAAGTTTACGCATAATAAATCCACTTACCTGTTTTTAAGAAAGGGATTATTGTAGGGCAAACGTCATCTTTTTTCAAGTTTTCATCCTGCTGAAGTGAGGATACAGCTTAAAAAGTATAGAAGCTTCGAAGAATAAACTTACAAAAATGAATAAAAACATTGGCAAAAATGGCAGATAATAGGTAACATGTACCTTCATTCTGAACAAACATAGAATTTTTAGGTTCTAAACATGACTCAATATACAAATAAGACAATCATGCATCGTAAAGAAGATAGCCGGCCTACATGGTTTATTCTAGATGCAACAGGTAAAACTCTGGGACGCTTTGCTGCCGAGATTGCTAAAATACTTAGAGGTAAGCATAAACCCTCCTTTACTACTTATTCTGATGCAGGGGACGGTGTTATCGTTCTGAATGCTGATAAGATTCGGGTGACTGGTAACAAAGAAGCTCAAAAGGAGTATATTTCCTATACAGGCTATATGAGTGGTCTTCGTCGGACACCCTATCGTGTTATGAAAGCTCGTAAGCCTGAATATATCATTGAGCATGCTGTGAAAGGCATGATGCCGCATTCCCGTCTAGCTAACGCGCAGCTTAAGCGTTTACGCGTCTATGCGACAGGAAAAGAACATAATCTAGAAGCTCAAAAACCAATCAAAGCAAACATTTAAGATAAGTAGACACTATGGAAGAATTTGTAGCAACCGGTCGTCGTAAAACAGCCGTATCTTCAGTCAGGATTAGGCCAGGTTCCGGCAATATCGACATTAATGGCCGTACTTTTGAGGAATATTTTCCTTTAGAAATCCAACGACGTACGATTTTGGCGCCCTTTGAAAAGCTAAATGGTAATGGTCGCCATGATATGATTATCCGTGTAAAAGGCGGGGGGGTGGAAGGTCAAGTAATTGCTTCTCGTCTAGGCGTTGCTCGTGCTCTATTGCTCATTGAAGAAGGCCTCCACCAAGAGTTTAAATCGCAAGGATTCTTAACACGGGATGCGCGTAAGAAAGAACGTAAAAAATATGGCCATGCAAAAGCCCGTAAGAGATTCCAATTCTCTAAACGTTAATCTTATCTTTCTACCGATTTTACTATTTCCCAAAGGAGCCAACAGGCTCCTTTTTTATTTTCTTCGATATTTGTTATTTTGAGTATCTCTTTACAAATTTATCCATTGTATAAGCCGTTTAGATGTTCTAACTCACATTCCGCAAGTTGTAACGATTTCAAGATATTATTATTTAGTAATTTTGATAGATTGATTTTAGCCCACCTTGCTCCTGTTTTTTATGGCTTTCTGAAAACAAGAAAGGAGTAGAATTTAAATTAAAGAATTAACTTTTTTTAATGAATTAACAATCAAGGGATTAAAATTAAAGAGAGGAGCGTGGGCCTACAACTTTTTTTAGAAAAAACTATTCTTGTATAAGCGGTCAAGGGGCATACCTAGCTTTAGATGTGAGCCTGCGGGCATCTGTAAAGTCAAAATTGCCTGCAAATAGCTGTTTTTTCTATCTACTGCACTTATTAATCTACGTTATTGTTTTATCATCAAAAACTTAATCACTGCTAACCCTCGTGACCGCTTACATTCTTGTTCCTCCATAAGCAAAGAAATCGAAAACATGAAAGATGAAAAAGTATTGTAGCAAGGGCTTTAATTCTCTTAAGATTGTTTCTACACTATGCAATGAGATTGAGATAAGGGGAGATAATAAATGAATTAATCCATCATAATCCGAAAGCTATTATGACCACAGGAGGACTGATTAACTATTTAATGAGTAGGAGCTTATGTGTTGACTCAACCCTCTTTTCAGAAATTATAGGCCAATGGAAATTAACCTGCGGAATTGTGAGTTCTAAGTACTTTATTTAAGCCAATGAAGGGAGAGAACCTATCAAAGTTGGAAGGAGATTTTTATTTTCATTCATTGTCTTCTTTCCTGTGATTAGAAACATAATTCCGGGAAATAATTTTTTATTAACTCCATATGGCAAAATAGTGCCCAAATAATTTTGGGCTTGCTGAAGCTTCTTTGAGCCCAATAAGAAATGATCGCAATTTTGTAAATCCAATAACTGAATTTGAAAAAGAGCTATCGTACATTTGGCTTCTTCATCTGCCTGCTGAAAAGCAGGTGAAGCAAAATAGTCGTTAAAGTATGTTTTAATGCTGCAAGGCAAGGTGGTGAATAGAGTTGCCGGAAAGAAGACGGGGAGCCGTTCTTTTAATGAGAAGAGAATCTTCAGTTGAGAAAGGGTTCTTATTCTGAGCTATGTACATTGCCTTGCGCTCTGGCTCCCTCTTAGCTTGGTGAAAAATTACTTTTTTCCGCGAAAGTGATGAGAGATTTTTTGTCTTTTCTCTTTGTGTTACTGATTTTGGTTCCTTTGTAGCAAAGTATTAATATATATTAAAATTTTTCTGCTTATCTGATTGCCTGAAAGGTTCAATTCAGTGAGCGAGGAATTACGTTCTAGTGCTTGAGCTAAAGCACTAGCGCTTTCATTGCTTATCTTATTGACCGAGAGGTACAGCGCAGTAAGGGAGGAATTGCTTTCTAAAGCTTGAGCTAAAGCATTAGCCCCTTCATTGCCTATCTCATTGTAACTTAAGTCCAGCTTAGCAAGTGAGGAATTGCATTGTAGGACTTTAGCAAAAGAGCTAGCACCTTCTTTACTTATCTGGTTGGCTGAAAGGTTCAATTCGGCAAGTGAGGAATTACATTCTAAGGCTTGAGCTAAAGTGCTAGCGCCTTCATTGCTTATCTTGTTTTTTGAAAGGCCCAACGCAGTAAGTGAGGAATTGCATTGTAGAGCTTGAGCTAAAGCGCTAGCGTCTTTATTGCCTATCTGATTGAGGCTAAGGTCTAGTTTAGCAAGCGAGGAATTGCGCTGTAGAGCTTGAGCTAAAGGGATAGCACCTTCCTTGCCTAGCTGATTCCAATAAAGATTTAGCTCAATAAGCGAGGAATTGCGTTCTAAGGCTTGAGCTAAAGAGCTAGCACCCTCTGCGTTTATTTCATTAACCCCAAGGTTCAACTCAGCCAGCGATGAATTGGGTTCTAGGGCTTGAGCTAAAGCACTAGCCCCTTTACTGTTTATCTGATTAAGGCTAAGATCCAGCTTAGCAAGCGAGGAATTCTTTGCTAAGGCTTTGGCTAAAGCATTAGCGCCTTCATTGCCTATATGATTGCTCCTAAGGTTTAGCGCAATAAGTGAAGTATTGCTTGCGAGGACTTGAGCTAAAGCAGTAGTGCCTTCCTTGCCAATCATATTGTTCCAAAGTTCCAGCTTAGTAAGCGAGGAATTACGTTCTAGGGCTTGAGCTAAAGCACTAGCGCCTTCCTTGCTTATTTTATTGTCCCCGAGGTTTAGTTCAGCAAGCGAGGAATTATGCTCTAAGGCTTGAGCTAAAGCGCTAACGCCCTGATTGCTTATATCATTTTGCCTAAGGTCGAACTCAGTAAGCGAGGAATTGCATTCTAGGGCTTGAGCTAAAGCACTAGCGCCTTTATTGCTTATCTCATTGAGACTAAGGTCTAGCTTAGTAAGGGAGTAATTCTTTGCTAAGGCTTTGGCTAAAGCAATAGCGTCTTTGCTGCCTATCTGATTAAGGCTAAGGTCTAATTTAGCAAGCGAGGAATTGCGTTCTAGGGCTTGAGCTAAAGCCCTAGTGCCTTTCTCGCTTAGCTCGTTCCTGTGAAGATTTAGCTCAGTGAGCGCAGTGTTTATTCTAAGCGTATCCATTAAAGCGCTAAGCTCTTCCACTGGTAGCTCTTTTGGAACGATCCATTTGGTAAGAGAATTATCAATTAAACCTTTCAGCTGCCGTATTGCCTCCTTAGAGAAGTTTACTAAGTCATAACGAATGAGCATGGGCTGCTGATAAATAAGTTCATGATAAGGTAAAGAAGAAAGATTACAGCCAGCCAAGGTCAGACGTTTAAGATGAGGATATTTTTTAACTAAAGCTTGAATCTGGTGAGCAGCAAGGCGTATGCAGCCCTCTAGCTCTAGCTCTTCTAAAAGGGGAGCTTCTAACTGTAAAGAGGCCAAGGCTTGATTGCCTTTCAAGGTAAGAAAGCGCAGCTTAGGCGCTCTTAAACTAAGCTTGGAAAGACGCGTGCAATTAGAGAGGTTAAGATAGCTTAAGCAAGATAATTCGGGGAGAGATAGGGATTTTAAAGAAACACAGTGATTAGCATCTAACGTATTAAGAGCAGCTGAAGCTGCTAGTAGATTTCTTAGAAGAGCATCATTTAATGTCTGGCAATGTTTTAAACATAAAGTCTCAAAAGAGGAAGGCGTCATGGCTTTTAGCAAAGCAAGCTCTTGCTTTTGCTTAGAAATATCTACGAAAGCTAAAGCAGCTTCTCTTAAGTCATCAGTCAAAAGTTCATGGAAAGGCTGAATGTTTCCTAATATTATAGCAGCGGCAACGGCTTGAAGATGTTTAGGATGACTTTGATTTATCAAAGTTTCTAGCTCTTTTAATGCTTCTTTAGGAAGATAACGCTCTTCATGCTTAACTAAATCTTTGATAGGTATGTTGCTCGATTTTAAAAGAGAGTGGCTAGTGCTACTGGTCACTAAGCCATACGGACTTTTTTCATAAGATTGCCCAGGTCCTTTTAAGAAGCGCTCATAGGGCAAGAGGTGGGCGTCTTGTAGAAGATGCTCGTAATATTTTCCTAAAGGAGGATCTAAGCGGATTAAAAGCTCTAAAGGAGTTAAAGTGGCGTTGTTTTCTAAATTTTTTAAACTCCTTTGTAAGCGGGTAAGCTTCTGATAAGTTTTAGCTACTGTCTTAGGAGGCAGTAGAATCGAAATAACAGGGGTTTGCTTATTATAAACATAGACGAATTCACGGTCTTTCTCGGTAAAGAGTTTGGTATAACGCTGTTGCTGAGTGTTTAAGTCCTGTAGCCAAGTTTGCAGGAGTTCAAAAGGCTTAACTTGTAAAAAGCGTTCTCTTGTTTTGGAGTGAAGGGGTAGCTGCATCTGGTTTAAGCAAAAGAGAATAGATTTGACTTGCAGCTTGCCTTCTTCTGAAAAAGAAGGAACTAAGGCATGATCGTTATCGACGCTAACCAGCTGCTTTCTTATCTCTCCTTGATGATTGATAAAAGATTGGAGGATATAGTTATCAGGCTTACCATCCTCAGGGTTGACTAACATGGCTAAGAGCAACATATTATGTAATCGATGTAGATCCAGATCAGCCAGCGTATCACCTGCTTTTAAAGCGTCATCTAAGTTTTGTCCTTCAATTGTCTCCGTGACTAATAGAGGGTAAGGGTTGCGGCGAGCATTGTAGCATTTAAATAGCTCTGTTTCGGGTGTACCATGTCCAATGATTAAGCGATGTAAGCGTCCTACTGCATATTCCCTACCTGCCATTTCAGGATTAGGCTTTAAGTGCAGCTTGCGCTGCAGATAGCTAACCGCTACGACGGCACTACGTCCAGGAGTGCGAGGAGGTTTAATAAAATCTAAGGCTGCATTTAAAGGAAGCTGTTGCAGGACGAGAGGATGTAATTTAGCTAGGCCTGAGTCTACTCCTTCCCATTCAAAACCTTGGCCAGTCGCTGGTAGAGTAAATAGCATAAGAGATCGTAAGTAAGCAAAGGCGGGCAATTGAGCTTCTAAAAGATGCAAAGCCTCTTCTAACTTAAAGTTTCTAGCATGCTTTGTGGCAAACTCTAAAATCTTAGCGGGATGTGCGTTAGCGCCCGCTCCTTTTTTAGCTAACTCAATAAATACAAATAGGTTGTTTTCAACCATGGCTTTTTCTAAGGACGTTCTTCCTTTATGCGAAGAATGGGGATGATAATCAGGATAATCTAAATCGACTCCTTTGCTAACCATCTTATCCAATAAGAGGGAAAAACGAGTAGGTGCGAGCGAAGCGCGATTAATGAGAGAGAAAAGAGGAGGAGAGTGTTGCTCATCAACGGCATTAGGATTGATATCCTTTTGGGCTAGCAAAAGATCTGCTATCATAAGTATTTGCTCTTCTGCTAGGTGCGGTAAATCATAAGTTCGCATGAGTTTATGCAAGGCTGTCTGCCCAGCTTCATCCGCTTGGCTGACTTTAGCTCCTAACTGAAGCGCTAAGTTAACTAGGGGGCCCCTGCCTAGTTGGATAGCCATCAGCAAAAAATTTTGCTTTAGTACTAGGGAAAGAGGCAGCGGGGGACAGAAAGAAAGATTACTGATTGTTTTTAGGGGCTTAAGCAAGGCAGATATAGGGGCTGACCAGTTAAGGGCCATTAAAAAGTTGCTAGCTTCCTTCTCGAAAGGCACTAAACAAGGAGGAATATCTGTTGCAAATAAAGTAGTAGGCTCTAGGAGAGATTCAACGTTTGTGCGCTGGCGATGTAAGCTTAGGAGTGCATCTAAAGGATTAACATGCCTTTGCATTAAAACTTGGTAGCAGGCAAAAGCAGTGGGTTCTAAAGCTTGAAAAAGATCATAATGGGTCACATGATCTTGCTTCAGCTTGTCTTGAATGAGTTGCAATTTCCTAAAAAACGCAGACAGTAACCCTTTAGGTAATAAAAGCGGAATATCTAGCTTTTGATCGGCTGCTTCGTCAACAAGATCTTCTTTAGTCAGCTGATGTTGATGAATAAGTCTTCGATACTGCTGGTTTCTCTGGTCTAATTGCCTAATCCATTGCAGCAAAAAATCACGTGGGTTTAAATTCAAAATAAATTCTTTGGCTGAAGGAGCGATCGGCTGGTTCATGCATCCTTTAAGCAATAAAGGTAAGCATTTTAAATGGATGGCATGTCCTTTTTCTGCCCGAATAATAGCAGGCTCAAAAGCCTTGTCATTATCGATGCAAACCAACTTTAAGCTTTTTAGTTCTTGATCCTCCCACTCGAGTTCAACGATGTAGTTATCGGCCTTACCATCATTAGGCAGGATAAGGAGGCTGGCGATGATTAAATTACTAAAGGCTTCTTTATCAATTTTTTTTAGTAAAGGTGGAATAAGACGAAAAAGGTTTTCTATAGGCTGTTCTGGAAAAATCTTAGCAATCCAGCGTAAAGCTAAAGGCAGATCAATTAGCGAGCCTAAAGAAGCTTTTGCAGCTAGCTTAGGATGTGCCTTTAATATAGCTAAGAGCTGCCAGAAATTATTTTCTTCCTTAGTGGCCAAATAATCTGCACGAAATGCCTGTAAGCCTTGTTCTTCAGACCTTAGGCTAAATTCTCCCGTAGAGGAAAATTCGCTTAGACGTTGCTCTTCAGGTAGCCGCTCCATCCAGTTCTTAAATTCGTAGAAAAGCTTGGCAGGATCAGAAGAATAAGGCTTACGTGCTTCTTCTAAAAGAAAGGGCCAGCTTTTAATAACCTCTTGCGCACTTAGTAAACTTTCATCACATAAGAAATCAAACATTTCTAACATGCTGATAAGATCGGCTAGTAGCATAGCTTGAGGGCGTGTAGCTTTAGGAAAATGACCGATGGTATAGCCTACTTGCACAGTACGCGCTTCTAAGCAAGCAGCCTTACATAATTTTTCTTTAAAGTCTGGGTATTTCTTAAAGGTTTGCTGAGAAGTTTTGCCCTGCCACAATTGCTGCTTAAAAACCTTTTTTGCTTCCTCGTCTGAGGAGGCCTGCCAGCTGAAGGTTAAGACATTGGAAATTTTGAGGAAAGATGTAGGAGCAGCAATTAAAGATGTGGGAGAAAAGGCTTGTGTTAAAGAAGTAGCGGCATATTCCCATGCGGGCTTTAGATAGTCGGAGATCACCGCAGCGGTAGGGTTAGCTTTACAATGTAGACCTTCTAAAGAAGCGACGGCATGCCTGCCATGTGTATTCGTGCGGTAAGGTAGTCCTAGCTCATCGATAGAGAGCATAGCACGCGCTTTGGGTATGTCGATAAGCAGAAAATTTATGGAATCCCCGCAAACTTGGGCTTTTAATGCTAGCAAAGCTTCTCTTTCATTTACTTTGGAACTTTTTAAAAGCTGTTTAAGGAAAGTGGTATAGTAATCTCTCAAGACTCCTAGCTTTTCTTTATATGAAATAGTTATAGCTGAATCTAAAGCTTCCTTAATATTGGCCAAAGCTATATGAAAAGGCTGTAGGCGTAGATCTGAGTACTCATTCGCTCCCTGCTCAATCAAATCCTTCCTTTCTTCTTCTTTAAGCATTAACCATGGCAGCTTGAGATTAGGCAAAAGCGTGGCCAGTTTGCTTTTTTCTTCTAAGGTGTAAAGAGAAACCTCAGCGCGAAGATGAGCGATGGTTTCTCCTAATAAATCCTTTTCTCTACCTAGGTAAGCTTTTAAGCGCTGAATTAGAAAATTTTCCTCTCTTGTGATTTTATCATTTGATAATAGAGCGAGCTGAAGAGGAGAGAAAGGAGGTTGAATTTTTTTTTCTTCGATAGTGGGAGAATTAGAGATAACGCTGGCACTGCCTTCTACTTCTAATTCATTTTCTTGATAAAAGATGCGTGATGAACGACCTAAGTCGGGAGGAATTTGCATGTAAGCTCGTTAATTTTTTTGATTACTTTTCGAAGCTATCAGTGTTTACTTAGGAAAATTCAAAAGCAGCTGAGCTTTAATTTCCTTAGCCTGCCGCTTAGGGACTACACTTAAAAGGCTCTCTAAGAGCTTAGCATGAGTAGAAACAGTTGCTTTTTGCCAGTTTGAGTGTTTAAGCAAGATATTGAGGATATCGATTAATCCCTCTTCAATAGCATAATGCAAAGGTGTTCTTCCTTGGATATCCTGCTGAAGGATATCCATTTCAGGATAACGTGTTAATGCTAGCACCATGCTAATATTTCCTTGTAAGACAGAAAAATGGAGGGGCGTTTGGCAATGATTTTTTTCATGAGTTTGTGCATTGATATGGGCGCCGTTTTTAATAAGAAGATGGGCAGTTTCCACTTTGCCACAAAAAACTGAACGATGCAAAGGAGTGCGATCCAATCGGCCTTTGGTATTAATGGTAGAGGGCTTGTATTGAATAAGTAATTGAACGATCTCATGATGGCCTTTTTCAGCCGCCCAATGGAGAGGTAAATAGCCTTCAATATCCTTTAAAGTTAGGTCAGCACCCTTATCAATTAAAAGCTGCAGGGCTTCTCGTCGGTTATGATAAGCGGCGTAATGCAGAGGAGCAAAGCCTACCTGAGAAGGTGTATTAACAAAATCTTTACGACCCCATCTCCATTTTTTGCTAATTTCTTGCTTAAGATAATCGACCGCTCCTAGCTGGCTGGCTATAAAAAGGTTGGTGACTTTTAGATCCTTTTGTAGCTCTTGCTTTTTGGCTCTTAGTTTGGCTAGCTCTGGCTCCATGGCTTCTTGCAGCTCATAGCCTTGGTCTGTCAGCTGTTGCTTGCGCTCAAAAAGCTTCTCAAAAATATCTTGATACCTTTCAAACTTCTCATTAAGCTGAGCCCGCATCTGCTCTAAATCGGTTGTTTCTCCTAGAGGAAACTCTTCTTTAAGCTGATGGATATTTTCCTCTAACCTTTGCTGGTAGGCATGCTCTAAGCTCTCTTTTGTTTGAGCATTCAGCTGGATTGTGTGGCCTTCGATTACAATTAGCTCTCTTGCATCTAACAGTCCTCGGTAGTTTTCTAAGCAGTTTTCTTTAATGCTTTCTATATTTGTATCGATTTGCTGTCGAATCACTGATATTTCTCTTTGCTCAAGAGGTGGCTTAAGCTCTTTTAAATAAGCATCCATGATGTCTGTTGTCAAAGCAGCATTTTCCTGCATAGTTTCATCAAAGGCTCCTATAAGCCCTCTTAAGCGATAAACTTCTCTTTCAATTCTTGTCATCTCACTACTGATTTGATTTAAGGAAGCATCACAGTGAATGACTGGACGAGAAGGATCGTAGTTTAGTGAAGAAGAAAGCTGCATAAATTTTTATCCTTTAAATAAAAAAATAAATTTAAACTAGATGTGTTTTTATTAAAAATTCAAATTTAAAGGTTTAAATGGAATTTCTTTATTTAGTCAAGCAAATATTTGCTAAGCTTGCGAACTTATCCAGATAATATTGAAAAATTTAAATTTGTGGCGTATACTCTTCTTTTTTAATAAGGGAAAGAGGCATGCCAGGAAGATTTGAAGGATTTACAGATACTCAATGGAGAATCTTACAACCGCTTTTGTCGCAGAATCCTCCAAAAAATTTAAAGGGAAAGCCGCATACTCCCTGGAGAAAGATTTATAATAGTTTATTTTGGATTTTGATTACCGGCTCGCGTTGGTGTGATCTGCCTAAAGGACCCAATTGGGGATCAAGATCTGCTGCTCATCGGTGGCTAGGTAAAAATGGCAAGAAGATGGAACTTTAGATAGCTTGCTATCGGCATTAAAAGAATGCGCAGATGTGGCGGGAATGATTAATTGGGAAAGACTAGCCATTGATGGTTTTTTTTTCAGGGGGAAAGTGAGGCGGTAAGTTAATAGACTATGGTTACAAGGGTAAAGGCATGACTGCCCATCTTCTGGTAGACGGCAATGGCAGTCCATTAAGCTTTGAAGTAACCAGCGCTAAAGGAGATGAAAGGAAACAGTTGGAAAAGTTGATTGATCCGCATATGGATAAGCTGCAAAGGCTTTATGAACTCAGCCAAGTCATACCTGTTTTAGAAGCTGATAAAGGATATGACTCAGAGGAACTTAGGGAGAAGTTGCTAAAAAGGAAAATATATCCATTTATACCTAGGCGAAGAATAGGGGCTATCAAGAAAGCTGAGGTAGTTGTCTGCCAGCTCAAGAAATGGAGGTGGCAAGTTGAAAGAGCCATATCTTGGCTACAACGAAAGTTTAGAAGGATTGTTGTGCGATGGGAAAGACAAGTGAAGTATTGGAAAGGGCTGTTAAATTTTAGCCTTATACTGTTTTGGATAGGCAAATTATCGGGATAGGCTCACTAAATTTTTACTTTTATTTGGATGTAAAAATTTTTACACGATACTCATAGATGGAAATGGAAAGGCTAACGGGCACTAGGTACCTGTTGCGTAAATAATCTAATACGCTTTAGAAAAACTTCGTCTGCATACCCAACCCTCTGAAAGACGCCTTTCTGCTTAGCAAAAGGGATTTTATAAAGTACGTGACTGCATACAGAGTAAATTAAAAGCGAATAATAGCTTCTTTATTTAAGGAGCAACGTTATACTAGATTTATCACCTAAGGTAGCACCCACTGCGATTTGGGTATTCCAAGCTTTGCCAAACTATTCGCATCCAATGGTTTTGCCAGTAGTTCTGCTTGCCAATAGGCTATTTTTCCAGAGCGAATATTTTTTCCAAAGCTTCTTTTAAAGCGGCAAATCGCCGTTTTGGTAAGCGATCTTCTATAATATAGCCGCGAAGCTTTTTTTAAAGTTGCTTGGCATTACCATCTCCTCCCAAGATGTAAATGACTTTTTTAAAGCATCTTTTTTTTATTCAAGGCCTGTCCGTAGCTTGTCTAAAGTTTTTATGTTAGCTGGCTAAATTTTATAGCTCCCCATCTGTACTCAGAAAGCTTTTTATTGTCATTCCTCATTCATTAATGTAAAAAGGGGTGCCTTCGAGATAATTCTTTTATCAGCCAAATAAGCCGAAATAGTAGTTAAATAATTTTGGGCTTGCTGAAGTTTTTGTTGGCTAAACAGCGAATAATCACAATGCTGCAGATCTAATAGCTGAATTTGAAAATGGGCTGTTGTACGCTTAGTTTCTTCATCTGCTTGTTGAAAAGCGGATGATGGGAAATAGTCGTTAAGGATATTCCCTAGCTGCAGAGCAAGCCGACGAATAGGATCGGCAGGCAGAGGAGCATGAGGGATTTTTTCACTTGGAAGAAAGGTCTCAACAGAGAGAGAAGAGCTCGGAGCTTGAGCTAGGTGAGCTGCTTTACGATTTGGTTCTCTCTTACATCGATAAGAGTTTGCTTTTATTATCATAGGAGTGGCTAGAGATATTTGTCCCTCTCCTTGTTTTTGCTCATCTTGATTTCTTAATAACAGGTTATTAATAGATCGTATAATTTCCTTATCGTCTATCTGATTTTCGTAAAGGCCTAGATTAGTAAGCGAGAAATTACTTTGTAGGGCTTGAGCCAAAGTGCTAGCGCTTTCATTGCCTATCTTATTATTCTGGAGCTTTAATTCAGTAAGCGAGGAGTTGCATTTTAGAGCCTTAGCTAAAGCGTTAGCGCCTTGAGGACCTATCTGATTATTTCCAAGCACCAGTCGAGTGAGAGAGTTATTGACTTCTAAAGCTTGAGCTACAGCGGTAACGCCTTCAAAGCCTATTTTATTTACGTTAAGATTAATTGCAGCTAACGAGTTATTAGTTTTTAGGCTTTCGCTTAGATTGATAGCGCCTTGAGAGTCTACTTCATTCCAGCTAAGGTCTAGTACAGATAGCGAGGTATTCGTTTTGAGAGCTATAGCTAAGGCGCTAACACCTTCCTGGCTTATTTGATTGCTAGAAACTTTTAGTGCAGTAAGGAAGGAATTCCCCTCTAATGCTTGAGCTAAAGCGGTAACGCCTTTATTACCTATCCGGGCTCCTTCCAGTTCTAGCTCAGTTAGCGAGGAATTGCGTTTCAAGGCCTGAGCTAAAGCGGCAGCGCCTTCAGGGCCAACCTGATTGGCTCCAAGATATAATTTAGTGAGCGAGGAATTGCTTTGTAGGGCTTGAGCTAAATCGCCAGTCCCTTCATTGCTTATCTTGTTGCTGTTAAGGTACAGCGTAGTAAGCGAGGAGTTTCTTTGTAGGGCTTGAGCTAAAGCGCTAGCCCCTTCATTGCTTATCTTGTTGCTGCTAAGGTATAGCGTAGTAAGCGAGGAATTGCTTTGTAGGGCTTGAGCTAAAGCTTTAGTGCCTTTATTGCCTATCTGATTGTAGAAAAGATTAAGCTTGGTAAGCGAGGAATTGTTTTTAAGGCTTCTAGCTAAAGCACTAGCGCCTTCATGGCTTATCTCATTCTGCGAAAGCATCAGAGTATTGAGCGAGGAATTACATTCTAGGGCATGGGCTAAAGCGTTAGCACCAAGATTGCTTATTTTATTATCTTCAAGGTTGATCTTAGTGAGCGAAGTATTGCATTCTAGGGCGTTAGCTAAAGCACTAGCACCTTGATCACGTAGGTTGCCTTTATTAAGATCTAAGTAGGAAAAAGAAGTATTGGCTTTAAGCCCATCCGTTAGAGCTCTGAATTCTATCCTGGATAGTCCTCTTGGAGGAATCCATTCAACAGAAGAATTATCAAGCAAACCTTTAAGAAACTGTATGACCTCTTTAGAGAAAGTTTCTAACTCATAGCGAATAAGCAAAGGTTGTTCATGGATAATGTCAACATGAGGCAAAAAAGAGAGATTACACCCAGCCAAGGTCAAACTTTTAAGCTGAGGGCATTTTTGAACTAAAGCTTTAATTTGGTGGACAGAAAGCCGTGAGCAGCCTTCAAGCTCAAGTTTCTCTAAAAAAGGAGCGTCTACTTCTAGAAAAGTTAGTGCTCGATTACCTTTCAAAGCCAGGAAACGCAGCTTAGGAGCTTTTAAGCTAAGCTTAAAAAGACGCATACAATTAGAGAGGTCAATAGAGTTTAAGCAAGACAATTCGGGAAAAGAAAATGATGTTAAAGAAGAACAATTGCTGGCATCTAACTTAGTAATGGCTGCAGAAGCTATTAGCAGGCTTTTTAAGAGAGTATCATTTAAAGCTTGGCAATTCTTCAACGTTAAAGTCTCAAAAGACGAGGAAGCCATGGCTTTAAGCAAAGCAAGTTCTTGCTTTTGTTGAGATATATCTATAAATGCTAAAGCAGCTTCTCTTAAGTCATCCGTCAAAAGCTCACGAAAAGGAATAATATTTCCTTTTTGCATGGCAGCGGCAACGGCGTGAAGATTCCTAGGATAACTTTGGCTGACTAAAACTTCAAGCTCTTTTAAAGCTTCTTTAGGGACATAGCGCTGTTCATGCTTAACTAAATCTTGAGTCGGCATGTTGCTCGATTTTAAAAGCGAGCGGCTAGTGCTGCTAGTCTCTAGACCATTAAGACTTTTTTCATAATATTGGCCAGGTCCTTTTAAAAAGCGCTCATAAATTGAGGTTTGCTTATTTTGCAATAGATGCTCATAATATCTTCCAAGAGGAGGGTCTAAGCGGATTAAAAGCTCTAAAGGAGTTAAATTGGCATTGTTTTCTAATTTTTTTAAAGCTCGTTGCAAACGACTAAGCTTTTGATAAATTTTAGCTACTGTTCTAGGGGGTAAAAGGATAGAGATGACAGGATTTTGCTTATTATAAGCGTAGACAAATTCACGATCTTTTTCGGTAAAGAGTTTAGTATAACGTTGCTGTTGCTTATCTAAATTTCTTAGCCAAGTTTGTAACAATTCTAAAGGGTTGATCTGTAAGAAGCGTTCTTTTGTCTTATGATGAAGGGGCTCGTGCATTTGGTTTAAGCAAAATAGGATGCATTTAACTTGCAGCTTTCCTTCTTCTGAAAAAGAAGGAATAAAAGCATGATCGTTATCAACACAAACTAGCTGCTCTTTTACTTCGCCTAGATGGTTGATAAAAGATTGTAGGATGTAGTTATCAGGCTTACCATCCTCAGGATTAACTAGCATGGATAGAAGCATCATATTATGCAGACGGTGTAAATCTAACTTAGTGAGCGTATTACCTGTTTTTAAAGCTTTGTCTAAAGTTTGCCCTTCGCTTGTTTCTGAGACTAATAGAGGATAAGGGTTAAGGCGGGCATTGTAGCATTTGAATAGCTCGGTTTCTGGTGTACCATGTCCAATAATCAGGCGATGTAGGCTTCCTACCGCATATTCCCTGCCTGCCATCTCAGGATAAGGCTTAAAATGCAGTTTGCGATGTAAATAGCTTACTGGGGTAGCGGCGCTGCGTCCTGAAGTCTTAGGTAGCTTAATAAATTCTAAGGCTGCATTTAAAGGAAGCTGCTGCATGACTAACGGATGTAACTTAACCACGCCTGAGTCTACACCTTCCCATTCAAAGCCTTGGCCAGTAGCTGGTAACGTAAAGAGCGCAAGAGAGCGTAGGTAAGCAAAAGCTGGCCATTGAGCTTCTAGCAGTTGCAGAGTTTTTCCTAGCTCAAGGTTTTGCGCATGTTTTGTGGCAAATTCCAAAATTTTAGCTGGATGTGTTTTAGCCCCTGCTCCTTTCTTAGCAAGCTCGATAAACACGAAGATGTTGTCTTCCACCATAGCTTTTTCTAACGGTGTCATTCCTTTATGCAAAGAATTAGGATGATTATCAGGGTAGTCTAAATCTACTCCTCTGCTGACCAACTTAGCTAATAAAAGAGAAAAAAGGTTAGGCGCATGGCTAGCTCGATTAATGAGAGAGAAAAGAGGAGGAGAGTATTGCTCATCAACGGCATTAGGATCGATATCTTTTTGAGTTAGCAAAAGATCTGCTATCATAATTATTTGCTCTTCTGCTAGGTGCGGTAAATCATAGGTTCGCATCAGCTTATGCAAGGCCGTTTGCCCAGCTTCATCCGTTTGGTTGACTTTAGCTCCTAACTCCAGTGCCAATTTGACTAGGGAGGCTTTACCTAGTTGGATAGCCATCAACAGAAAATTTTGCTTTTGTACTATGGAAAGAGGAACCGGGAGACAGAAAGAAAGATTACTGATTGCTTTTAGGGTCTTAAGTAAGGTAGGTAAAGGGGCTGACCAATTAAGGCTTGTTACAAAATCGCTGACTTCTTCTTCTAAAGGTACCAAATGTACCTGAAGGCTTGCAGCTTTTAAGTTAAAAGATCCTATAAGAGCTTCGACGTTGGTGCGTTGGCGATGCAGAGTTAGTAGCGCATCTAAAGGATTGGCATGCTTTTGCATCAGGGCTTGATAGCAGGCAAAAGCAGTGGGCTCTAAAGCTTTAAAAAGGTCATAGTGGTTTACAAGATCTGGTTTAAGCTCTTTTTGAAGGGATTGTAATTTATTTAGAAGGGCAGCCAATAAACCTTTAGGCAGCAAGAGGGGCATATCTAGCTTTTTATCCCCTGCTCCATCTATAAAATCTTCTTTAGTCAGCTGATGTTGCTGAATAAGCCTTTGATACTGCTGGTTTCTTTGGTCTAATTGCCTAATCCATTCCAGCAAAAAATCACGAGGGTTTAAATTCGAAATATGGTTTTTGACTGAAGGAGCGATCGACTGGTTCATGCATCCTTTAAGCAACAATGGTAAGCATTTTAAATGGATGCCATGTCCTTTTTCTGCCCGAATAATAGCAGGTTCAAACGCCCGATCATTATCAATACAGGCTAGCTTTAAGCGTTTCAATTCTTGATCTTCCCACTCGAGTTCAACGATGTAATTATCAGCTTTGCCATCATTAGGTAAGATGAGGAGGCTGGCAATGACTAAACTGCTAAAATTCTCTTTATCCATTTTCTTTAGTAAAGGAGGAATAAGACGAAAAAGCTCTCCTATAGATTTTTTTGGAAAAAGTTTAGCGATCCAGCGTAAAGCTAAAGGCAGATCAATTAGAGAGGCTAAAGAAGATTTTGCAGCTAGCTTAGGATGTGCCTTTAATATAGCTAAAAGCTGCCAAAAATTATTTTCATTTTTAATTTTTAAATAATCTTCACAAAAAGCTCGCAAGCCTTGTTCTTCAGATTTTAGATTAAAATCTCCTGTAGAAGAAAATTCGCTTAAACATTGATTTTCAGTTAGTTGTGCCATCCAACTCTTATATTCGTGGAAAAGCTGGGAAGGATTAGAAGGATAGGACTTATGTGCTTCTTCTAAAAGGGAAGGCCAGCTTTCGATAACATCCTGCGCAGTTAATAAATGTTCATCGCATAATAGATCAAACATTTCTAAGACGTTAATAAGATCTGCCAGTAGCATAGCTTGAGGGCGTGTAGCTTTAGGAGAATGGCCGATAGTATAGCCTATCTGGACTGTACGAGCTTCCAAGTATGTGACTGCACATAGCTTTTCTTTAAGCTCTGGGGTATCTTTAAAGATTTGCTGAGAAGTTTTACCTTGCTGCAGTTGCTGATTAAAAGCTTTTCTAGCTTCTTGATCTAAAGAAGCTTGCCAGTTGTAGGTTAAGATGTTGGAAATTTTTAAGAAAGATGTGGGGGCAGCAATCAAAGACTCTGTAGAAAAAGCTTGGGTTAAAGAGGTAGCTGCATATTCCCAGGCAGGCTGTAGATAATCCGAGACTACAGCAGCGGTGGGATTGGCTTTGCAATGTAGACCTTGCAAAGAGGCAACGGCATGCCTGCCATGTGTGTTGGTACGGCAAGGGAGTCCTAACTCATCGATAGAAAGCATAGCACGTGCTTTGTCTATATCAAGAAGAAGAAAACCTATGGAATCTCCACAGACTTGGGCTTTTAAAGCTAGCAAAGCTTCTCTTTCATTTGCACTAGAAGTTTCTAAGAGCTGTTTAAGGAAAGTGGCATAGTAATCCCTCAAAGCTTCTAGTTTTTCTTTATATGAAATAGTTGTAGAAGAATCTAAAGCGTTCTTAATACTAGCTAAAGCTGTATGAAAAGGCTGTAAGCGCGAATCGGAAGCCTCTCTTATTACCTGCTTGATTATCTCTTCTCTTATCTCTTCTTTAAGCATCAAACAAGGTAGCTTAAGAGTAGGCAAAAGCTTAGCTAGTTTATCTTTTTCTTCAGACGTATAAAGAGAGACTTCAGCATAAAGATGAGCAATGGTTTCTCCTAATAGGTCCTTTTCGCGACCTAAATACCCTATTAGGCGCTGGGTTAAAAGCTTTTCTTCTTGTGCGGTTTTTTTTATAGATGAAAGAGGGGATGGGAAAGGATTTAAAGAAGGAGCTGCTATATTATCTTCAATATCTGAACTAGCAGAAACAACGTTAAAGCTGCCTTCTGCTTCTGTATGTAATGATTGATAAAAGATACGCGATGAATGACCTAAGTCGGGAAAAATTTGCATGTAAGCTCGTTAATTTTTTTTGATCATTTTTTCGAAGCTATCAATGTTTACTTAGGAAAATTCAAAAGCAGTTGAGCTTTAATTTCTTTAGCCTGCCGCTTAGGGACTATAGTTAAAAGGCTCTCTAAGAGCTTAGCATGGGTAGAAACAGTTGCTTTTTGCCAGCTAGGATGCTTAAGCAAGATATTGAGGATATCGACTAATCCCTCTTCAATAGCATAATGCAAAGGTGCCTGGCCTTGGCTATCCTGTTGAAGAATATCCAGTTCTGGATAGCGAGTTAATGCTAATACCATACTCATATTTCCTTGTAAGACAGCAAAATGAAGGGGTGTTTGGCAATGATTTTTCTCATGTGTTCGTGCATTGATATGAGCACCATTTTTAAGCAAAAGATGGGCGTTTTCTACTTTGCCACAAAAAACAGCACGATGTAAGGGCGTGCGATCCAATCGGCCTTTGGCATTAATGGTAGAGGGCTTGTGTCGAATAAGTAACTGAACGATCTCAGCATGACCTTTTTCAGACGCCCAATGAAGAGGTAAATAGCCTTCACTATCCTTTAAAGTTAGGTCAGCACCCTTATCAATTAGAAGCTGCAGCGCTTCTCTTTGATTATGATAAGCGGCGTAATGTAAAGGAGCAAAGCCTGCCTGAGAAGGTGTATTAACGAAATCTTTACGACCCCATCTCCATTTTTTGCTAATTTCTTGCTTAAGATACTCGACAGCTCCTAACTGGCTGGCTATAAAAAGATCGGTGACTTTTAGATCCTTTTGTAGCTCTTGCTTTTGGGCTCTTAGTTTCGCTAGCTCTGGCTCCATGGCTTCTTGCAGCTCATAGCCTTGATCTGTCAGTTGTTGCTTGCGCTCAAAAAGTTTTTCAAAGAGATCTTGATACCTTTCAAATTTCTCTTTAAGCTGAGCTTGCATTTGGTCTAAATCGGTTGTTTCTCCTAGAGGAAATTCTTCTTTAAGCTGATAGATATTTTCCTCTAGCCTTTGCTGGTAGGCTTGCTCTAAGGTAGCTTTGGTTTGAGCATTAAGCTGGATTGTTTGGCCTTCTATCACAATTAGCTCTCTTGCATCTAACAGTCCTCGGTAGTTTTCTAAGCAGCTTTCTTTAATGCTTTCTATCCTTGTATCGATTTGCTGTTGAATGACTGAGATTTCTCTTCGATCAAGAGGTGGCATAAGCTCTTTTAAATAAGCATCCATGATGTCTGTTGTCAAAGCAGCATTTTCCTGCATAGTTTCATCAAAAGCTCCTATAATTCCTCTTAAACGATAAACTTCTTTTTCAATTCTGGCCATCTCACTACTGATTTGATTTAAAGAAGCATCACAGTGGATGATTGGACGGGAAGGATCGTAGTCTAGGGAAGAAGAAAACTGCATAATTTTTATTCCTTAAGGGGGAAGGGTTAAATATCTATAGTTTTATTTAAAAAGCAATCTAAGCTTTTAAATGAGGCTTCTTTATTTGGTCAAGGAAATATTTGTTGCAAAAATGTTTTTTGGCTTTAAATATACCTAACTCACCTTACGCACAGATGAGTTGAAAAAATTATTCTAGAGGTATATTTTTTTCTTTGAAAAGAGGAGAAAAAAATGAAACTTGATCTTCTTGATATTTATACAGATTATCTTATC
>NZ_JAEMUC010000074.1:0-38324 GCF_018342455.1 Neochlamydia sp. AcF95
GAGTAGAAACTTATGTGTTGACTCCACCCTCATTTCAGAAATTATAGGCCAATGGAAATTAACCTGCGGAATGTGGGATATAGCACAAGTATTCGACAAGTAATAAACTCTCATTCAAAGTGAACTTAAGAGCATTTAGAGATTTTCCTGTTTGGCTTTTTCGCCCTCTTTAGATCTTATCTGACCTAGCTATGAACAAAAGGCACTTGCAAGTCGTACATCACAGCTAATACTGTATTCAGCTTATGGAGTCCTCTTCTCAAAAGACTGCAACCTGCTTTGCCAATTTTTTCTTTAAAGGTCCGCAGCTTGATTTCATGCTCATCGGCATTTCAAAAGTCTCAATAATAAACTTTTGAACAACTATTTATGTAATCATATACTTAATAAAAAGCTTGTTTTTATGGTGGAAGCCAGCTTGGAAAAAAGGTTAATTCCTTTTTTGGCTATGCAGATGTAGTTTCTTTAAAGGTATGATCTAAATCCTACTGTAGTGCTTATGCATTAGCTCTGCTGCTCATTTAGTTTTATCAGGAAGCATGGGGGCTGAAATGAAACCAGAAACAAGCAGTGCTCTTGCTTTCTTTGCATAGAAGCTATTTTTCCCTTTCAAAGCAGCATGCGCATTCAATAAGCTTCCTTTGCCTCCTACTTCCTGGCTTGGATTGTAAACACAATCCATAGGGGCTATAGGCTTAAGGCTAAAATTGGAGAGAAAAAACCACCAGATCTTCCACTCATGCAACTGTTTAGCACTGTAGTAATTGACTTGCCGCCTTTTGAAGGTTTTATCCACTTTTACCACCTCGCCAGCTTGTAGATGGATATGCCTTAAAGAAGACTCCTCAAAAAAAGCATCCTTATTGGGGATCAAAAACTCTAAAGTATATTCTCCTGGAGTAACGTCTTCTAGAACCACTATCCGCGATCTATTCTTACGATCTTCTACAAAAGCATTGCCTTTAGGATACATTTTTTGAGAATGGTTGCCATCTTTTAACCAAAACCGAATGCGGTCCAGTCGATCCCCTTCCAGATCGGTTTTATAATCAACAATTAATGTCCCTTTTTTAACGGCTATCGGTTCTGTCCCATGCAAATTAAATAAGCTTGTCCATCCTAGATAAAAGCATAAGAGGGATAACACTGCTCTTAACTTCTTTCGGTAAATTTTTTTTATAATAAAGAATTTATCTATCTTAAAATCCATGCCTTTATCGCTTTGATTAAAGTTTTTTAAAGCTTTACGCCACCCTAAAAAGAAAGAATTTCTCACGCCTCTACCTTTGTATATTAATCGTGCTTTTATGAGGACATTCGTCAATTGAAGCAGGTTTTATTCTTGATTTTGATAGGCCGCAACTCTAATAAATTTTCTCCTTTTCCTACACTTTCATAAATATTTTTACAGTTTTTTTAATAAGAAAATTTACATCGGGGCAGTACTTATGTAAACTATAAGGTGAATTTAAAGATATAGAGGCCGTTTAATCTCTAAAAACCCTTTGCAATTGAAAATCTTGGGTTCTTTTCTTTTTCCAATTGCGCTTATTTTCGTAAAAAGCGAACGAAAAAAAGCAAACTATTTATTAACGCCTTCTTGCACAACATCATCCACTATCATGCCAGCTGGTGTGAAAGCTTGTATACGACGATGGCTACCATCTATTGTCACCAGAATAAAAAACTGGGTAGCAGATGATTTAGCAATATACCAGGCTTGCCGCGGTGTTTTGGGGGTTCTTATATTGGCTACCGACCAGGCACCATCTCCTATATATAAAACTCCTTGCTTTTGAGGTCGTCCTTTGCAGATAGGATGGGTGCGCTTATAGGCATGATCATTATTTTCAAAAGCTACATGAAGGCCATACTGCTCGAATAAAGGGACCCACTGCCGGCGAACTGCTCGGCTAGTTTTATTATAGTAAGATCGATAAGAGGGATAGGCAGGAATATGATAAACTGCAAATTTATGGGGAACCTGCCGGCGTTGCCTTAGAACTTGCTTGAGCCATAGAGTCTGAGCTCCACGAACTGGATACGCATGGCCAGAATCAAGGATGATCAAGCTCATGTAAGAGCTGAAATCCAAAACTTTATAGCTTTTAAGGTTGAGAGTAGGAAAAAGAGCAAAAAAGAATTCTGCCTCCTGCGGTGTCTTACCGTTGCCTCCTCGCACTTCATGGTTACCAATGCAGGGAACAATAGGAATAAGATAGCCTTCAGAAGTTACCATGGTTTGCTTCCAAATGCGTAACCAATCTATCCATTTTTGCGGATCTTCAGGAATAGAACGATCACCCACAGCACTATAGGCTATATCTCCTCCAATCACTACAAACAGTGGATTGGTAGCGGCGGCTGCTCGATTGGTTTTCTCCATCATCTCCATAGAGCCATTATACATATCTCCACCTACTACAAAGCGGATAGGAAGGTTGGATTCTGCTGGCATCGTACGAAACTTGTAAATGTGTTTATCTGCACCTAGGCGAAAATGATAGCTAGTAGATGGCATTAGATCTACTAGCTCCACACGATGAATCAAATAAGGCAGCTGAGCGGGCATAGGTCTATGTTGGCTCTTCTCCCTATGCCATACCTCTTCTCCTTCCCTCTGGTATTCAATGAAATCCTGAGTCTGCGCTTGAGGAGTTATCCAGCAAACATTCATGGTCGACTGGGGATGATGTTGCCAAGTTAAATAAATACTCAAAATCTCCTCATCTGCCCACATTGAACATGGAAATAGAAAAATAAAGCAACAGCTCAAGACCAATAGGAACGTTTGCATATAGCTATTCCTGACCCACTTCCTGAGTCACTTCCTGCGCTAATTTTTCTAAAATATGTACTGTCCTTGAAATAAAGTCCTCTAGTAAAGAAGGATCCATCTCGCGCTGAGACAAAAGCGCCAACTCATAAGCTTCTTTAACTAATGCAGACGCAAGCTCAGAATTTTTAGGTTCTAGCTTGTAAATGGCATTTATTAAAACATTGTTGGTGTTTACTACGAAGGTTTTCTTACCTAAATGCGCGAACTGGGAGGCTCCTTCTTTAGGATTCATAGCTACCATATAATCACGCATACGACGTTGATTTTCATCCTGCAGAATAAAACCTGGTAAGGCATCGCTAGCTAAGCTTTTAGCTTCTACTTCGATTTTGTCATCCTTTAATTTGGCACGAATAAAATCGGCAAGCTTAGCGGCCTCAGTTTTTCCGCTAGCATCTAGAATGGTTTTTTCACGCTCTTTATCAACAATATGCTCAGCCAAAGCAGCATCTACCCGTTGGAAAACAACGGGAGTTAGCTGCCTTTCTAAATGTTGCATTACATAAACATCCACCGGATGATTGGCACATAGAATTCCTATTCCCTGATTTTTATACAAAGCCTGTAGGGAGCTCATATGCTGTTCATCTTTTGTATAATAGATCTTTTCTGCTGTTTTTTCGCGATAGCGATCTAAATATTCCTGGGCGGTAATCCACTCGCCCTCAACAGTTTTCCAGATAAGAAAATCTTTTACGCGCTCATATAGCTTATCGTCTTCTAATATCCCTAGCTTGACTACAATAGAGATATCTTCCCAGCTTGCTACAAAGCGCTCTCTTTCATTGCGATAAAGCGTGGCCAGGCTATCAAATACTTTTTTGGCAATATGTCCTGAGAGCTGGCGGACTGTACGATCAACCTGCAAGTAGCTACGTGAAACGTTTAAAGGAATGTCAGGGCTATCAATGATTCCTCGCAAGGCCATCAGATAGTTAGGAATTACATCTTTGCAATTGTCTGATACAAAAACCCGGCTACAGTATAATTTGACCGTATTTTTTTCATTGTCGTAATCTCTACGCACTTTGGGAAAGTAAAGGATTCCTTTAAGGTGAAAGGGATAATCGGCATTAAGATGCACCCAAAAAAGAGGATCTTCTTCCATAGGGTAAAGATGATGATAAAAATCTAGGTAATCTTTCTGCGTGCAATCAGCGGGATTTTTGATCCATAAAGGTTCTTGGGTATTAATATGGGTGGTGCCTAAATAGACGGGATAAGGTAAAAATGAACAGTAGTGAAGCATCACTTGCTTAAGGCGATAGTCGTCCAAATACTCTTCATTATCTTTATCCACAAAAAGCGTAATCTCTGTACCTCGGGTGGCGCGATTGCCTTTTTCTATCGTATACTCAGAAGAGCCATCACATGACCAAAAAACGGGCTCTGCGCCTTCTTTATAAGAAAGAGTATTGATCTCTACTTTACTTGCTACCATATAAGCTGAGTAAAATCCTAATCCAAAATGACCAATAAATTGATCTTTTTCTTCATTGGTTTTATATTTATGGACAAATTCTTCTGCTCCTGAAAAAGCAATCTGTGCGATATACTTTTGCACCTCTTCGGCATCCATTCCAATGCCATTATCGATAAATTTTATAGTCTTACTATCCTTATCAATTTGAATTTCTACTTTAAAGTCTTCGTCGTTAGCTTGTATCTGTTCTTGTTCACGTAAAACTTTAACTTTTCGAATAGCATCGCAAGCATTAGAAACAAGCTCGCGAACAAAAATATCTTTATCAGAGTAGAGCCATTTTTTGATGATAGGTAAAATATTTTCGCTATGAATTTCAAGATTCTTTTTGATCATGTCTAAATCCCTATGAAATTGTATGATTTAAAAAAGAAAAGCATAAAGAATTTCCTTTTTTAGGGGAAGAGTAGTTCTTTATTCTGCTTGAAGAGAGATGTTTTATTAGTTGCTGTTAAATGAGTATGCAAGCTATACCTAAAAATAGCCAAGCGAGTAAGCCTTATGGATTCATTATTTAACTTCACAATAGCTTCCCTAGGAGGCATCGACATTTTTCTTGTAACCTATGCCATTCTAGCTTTTGTCATAATCGGCACCGGTCTTGCGGGGATCATTTTATTTACCCGTGCTAAATTTGTTAGCAGTGAAGCTTGCACCATTAAAGTTAACGAAGATCCTTCTCTCACTAAAACAGTAGCCGGAGGAAGTACACTTTTATTAGCTTTAAGCTCCAATGGTATTCCGATTCCCTCTCCTTGCGGAGGCAAAGCAACCTGCAAGCAATGCCGGGTGCAAATTTTAGAAGGCGCTAATGAACCTTTAGAGACTGACAAAGGCACTTTTACTAAGAAGCAATTGAAAGAGGGTTGGCGCTTATCATGCCAAGCTAAAGTCAAAAACGATCTGCATCTGCATGTTGAGGCTGATGCACTTGGCGTCAAAGAATGGTCTGCCACGGTGATAAGCAATCAAAATGTGGCCACTTTTATTAAAGAATTAATCGTAGAGCTTCCTGAAGGAGAAGAAGTACCTTATCGCTCAGGAGGATATTTGCAATTTCATGTGCCTCCTTTCAAAGCGAACACAGAGAGCTGGAAAAACACCATGCATCCTCAATACCATGAAGACTGGGAAAAATTTGGGTTATTAGGACATTCTCTTGACTTTAGCTATCTACCTACAGGTTCTGAAGAGGTTATTCGCGCCTATTCTATGGCCTCCTACCCGGCAGAAGGCCGAACTTTACGATTTAATATTCGCATTGCCACTCCCCCTTTTATCGCTGGAAAGCTAGCAGAAAAAACTCCTTGGGGAATCTGCTCTAGCTATACGTTTAATTTAAAAGCAGGGGATAAAATCAAGCTTTCAGGACCTTATGGCGAATCCTTTATGATCCAAGATAACCGTGAACTTATATTTCTTATCGGGGGTGCTGGCTCATCATTTGGACGTAGTCACCTCATGCATTTATTCAAGACAGAACAGACGCACCGTAAGGTAACCCTATGGTATGGAGCGCGCTCTTTAAAAGAAAATATTTATCAAGCTGCCTATGAACAGCTAGAAAAAGAATTTTCCAACTTTCACTATCATTTAGTTCTTTCTGAACCTCTTCCTAGTGATCTTGAAGCTGGTTGGCCCGCTAATGATCCTGTAAAAACAAATTACCTCTTCAAAGCTTTTGAAATAGGCCAGTTAAAGTTTATGGAAGCGCCCGAAGAATGTTTGTTCTATGTCTGTGGCCCTCCTTTGCATAATAAAAGTGTTCTTAAGCTTTTAGAGGATTATGGCGTTCCTCGTGAAAGCATTGTTCTCGATGATTTTGGAAGCTAACACCCTATTCTATTAAAATGAAAATACTTGCTGCGCAAATCAATCCTACCATCGGTGCTTTAAAAGAAAATACTGACAAAATTTTGCAGGCTATAGCCCATGGTAAAAGGATAGCGGCAGATCTTATCTTATTCCCTGAATTGACGCTAACTGGTTATCCACCTCAAGATTTGCTTTTACTCCCACATTTCATGGAACAAGTTTTGTTGCAGCTGGACAAAATCCGTAAAGCTTGTATAGACATTATCGCCATCGTAGGTCTTCCCCGACCTAATCCTGATCGTAGAGAAAAGCGCTTGTTTAATAGCGCAGCAATTATTCAAAATCAGGAAATTGTCGGATTTCAAGATAAATTTCTTCTACCCACCTACGATGTTTTTGATGAAAGACGCTATTTTGAACCTGCAACAAGCATAAAAATATGGAATTTAAAGGGTAAAAGGGTTGGCATTACTGTATGCGAAGATATTTGGCAGCATAGCGCTCTTGTTGCAGAAACTTCTTATCATAGGAATCCTATTGAAGAGCTCCTTCCTTTAAAGCCGGAATTTTTGCTCAATCTCTCTGCCTCCCCTTTTAGCCTCTCCAAATTTGCTAATCGCATGAAAGTCTGTTCTGAAGCGGCTAAAGCATTACGTTGCCCCCTTATTTTCTGTAATCAAGTAGGAGCCAATGATAGCTTAATTTTTGATGGCTACAGCCAACACCTAAATGCTAAGGGAGAACTCGTACATCTCGCCAAAGGGTTTGAAGAAGATTGGCTGCTAATAGATCTAAACGCTTCATCTCCCCCTGTTTATCCTAACAAAATAGCTACTGAAGAGCTTTATAGAGCTCTTATCCTAGGAGTAAAAGATTATTTTCACAAATCAGGCTTTCAGAAAGCATGCCTAGGACTATCCGGTGGTATTGATTCGGCTGTAGTGGCTTGTATTGCTGCAAAGGCATTGGGCGCTAAAAATGTGATGGGAGTCAGCATGCCCTCCCGTTATTCCTCTCCTGGCAGCATAGATGATGCCCAAGCATTAGCACAGAACTTAGGCATCACTTATCGGCAAATCTGCATTGAAAAAGCTTTTCAAAGCTATTTGGAATTATTAGAGCCCCAATTTAGAGCACTACCGATCGATCATACGGAAGAAAATTTACAAGCACGGATACGGGGGATGCTTCTCATGGCTCTTTCCAATAAACTTGGGTTTATGGTTTTGAACACAGGAAATAAAAGTGAACTGGCAATGGGCTATTCCACTCTTTATGGGGATATGTGTGGAGCTTTAGCAGTTCTTGGCGATGTCTTAAAAAGGGATGTGTATGCTCTAGCTCACTGGATTAATCGCCACCAGATTATCATTCCACAAAGCACGCTTGATAAGCCCCCTTCTGCGGAGCTAAGGCCTAACCAGACCGATCAAGACTCCCTTCCTCCTTATGAAACAATCGATCATATTTTACAAGCTTACGTAGAAGAGGGCCAGTCCTCTGAAAGGATTGCTAAAAATTTTGATTATCCTTTGAAATTAATAAAAGAGCTTATCCGAAAAATTCACCAAAACGAATACAAGCGTCGTCAGTCACCTCCTGCCTTACGTGTTTCTGAGAAGGCCTTCTTAACAGGCCGCTGTTTTCCTATTGTAGAGCGTTGGATAAGCTAAGCTTTTGCTGCCTTAAAAAGCTCAATACACCCTTTTGCTTCTTAATTAAGAATATCTTCTATTCTCATTTTCTTAATGGTTCTATTTAAACATAAAGGGCATAAACGCTCTTTCTGATACTGTTGCAATATATCAACAGCTTTTTTGCAAATCGTGCAAACCTCTATAGGTGATAAGCTGCTTACAGGGACTAGTTTTTTCTTACGAATTGCAATGCGAGCTTTTAAACGATCGATTAATTCAACATTTCTTGTAGATGGAGAGCTAACTTCTTTGCTATAAGCTTTTGTTTCTAAGGGAGGGGGATTTTTCCTTAAATGAGATAACGCTGTGGATAAAAAAAACATACTATCTTGAGATCCAAGAATATGCTTGATTAGGGGTGCATTGTGGTAGATATAATTCATAAGTTTTTCATAAAAAAATTATATCTTAGATTATGTCTAAACTTTTTTTTCCCGCAACATAAATTCCCTGCATAAAAAATGCAGCGTTTCATAAACAATATTTAATTAGTAAAATATTTTAACGCCAGAGCAAAATTAATGAGAAACATAAATCTTGGCGTAAATCTTCCCAGCTTTGCATAAACAGCTACCATGCTGGCTATAAATGCATTAAATTCAGCTTAACTCTACAGGGGTGGCTGCCTGCATATGCTTAGGGGTATTTGTATTTGATAATAATAGTAACGGCCTTTCGCTTGAGGCTTTTACCGCCAGTAAGGTCTATTTTTGCCAACATTTCTAAAATGGCTTAAGGGAGATATTCGTGCATCTATCATTAGAGGTCTAGCTTCTTGCAAAGCATACCTCCTTAAATAAATCCTCTCTTTAGGAATTCTGCCTCATCGATAGTTTAGTATACCATCTTCTTTATCTTTCAACGCTTCCATTTGTAAGCTGTTTCTTAGTGCATCGGCTTGCCTAAAAAGCTATAAGCCTATCAAATGCTGAAAAACGTAGAACGATGTCAAGCACTGCGCTGATATCACCAAACATCCCACTTTTTTGCTGAAAAGTGACACGAAGTAATTCCTTAGCGCTTTTAAGCCTGTTGATAAAGCCTATAAGTACCCAGCCATTTTCGATTATCAGCGGCAAGCACGACTTCCCTAGCGTTGCGGAGCTGTTTGCTAGCATACTTAAGCGCCAAGTGACTACGCTGGACAGCGGCAAGCACGACTTCCTTGTCGTTTCGAAGCTGTTTGCTAGCATACTTAAGCGCCGAACCGTTTTCCTGAATAGCGGCAAGCACGGTTTCATTGTCGTTTCGAAGCTGTTTGCTAGCATACTTAAGCGCCGTACCGTTTTCCTGAATAGCGGCAAGCACGACTTTCTTATCGTTTTGAAGCTGTTTGCTAGCATACTTAAGTGCTAAACCGTTTTCCTGAACAGCAGCAAGAACGACATCTCTATCGCTTTTAAGCGTGTCACTACCATCCTTAAGAGCTAAGCCATTCTTTTGAACATTAGCTAACAAAGCTTTCTTTTCCTTATTGCGTACTACATCATAAATGCCTACAAGTATATTTCCTAGCACAGGAACTAACAAAATTAAGCACCGTCTAAAGCTTTTTTGATCAAGGTGAGTGTAATAGACGTTTTTGGATATATTCTCTTTTTGCTTAAAAGGTAAAACAACAACTTTTTGAAAGATATCGACTAAATTAGTCACCGTGCTGACGATAGGTATGTAGTCAGCGCCTCGATCAATAGATAAGCAAGCTCTAGATAAAGAATTTATTAGCATGAACCCTCTATTGTTGGTTAATTTTTTAATACCTCTATCATACAAAAATCTTCTTAAAAAGAAAACAATAACACCTTTTTGTAGAGATATCATCAAGTAGTTCTATAAATTAATATAATTTAATAGTTACTCAAGGGGGGCAATAGCATACATACCCTTTACTGTCTTTAGGAATAAAGGTAAAAGACACTGACTTAATGCTTTAGCAACCACTAAGATCACTTGGGGCACTAGTTCTAACAAAGCTTACTAGACGTTTGTACATAAATTTATCTTCTTGTAAAGGCTATGCAATTAAATTAAATGCCGTGCTGGTAGAAATTTCTCTCCGTTAATTTCTTGTCAAAGCTCTTTAGCATTCCTTAACAGATCGGGGTATCACAAGCAACAGGCAGCCTTGAAAGCTAGCAGAGCAATCAGCAACAAAAAAATTCTTAGAAAAGCCCTTAAAGGCAAATGATAAATAGCTTTAATCATCAACACGCCTAGGATGGATTCAGCGGAGAAAATTCTTGAGCCCCCCTTCTTGCTCATGTTTTCCTTCATCCTTTGATGGCTTTATCCTTAGAATCATAAAGCTAGGCTTTCTCTCAACACCAAAGCTTGGTTATAAGCGGGCTAATTACGTAGGCGGTAAGTGAATTTTTTTCCCTAGCTTGCCCATATTTTTGTTTAAGTAGATTAAATTTTATAGTTTTTAAATGTGAAAAAATCCTCTTATCGCCTACTCTCCTATTACTTACAACACAACCCGGGTCAGATTGAGCAGAGCATTTTATTTTTTGATTGCATAATCATTAATGATAAACATAAGAACCTTTCTGAAAAAAGAAAAAGCTAAAAGCTTTATACACCACTATTCTAAAGTTAGAGCTGTTTACAAATTTTTTTATTTCAAAGGTTTGTAAACAGCTTTAGAAAACTTTAAAATTCAGCTTTACCAGGGTAACGAGGAAAAGGAATAACATCCCGTATATTATCCATGCCAGAGACAAACTGAATGAGACGCTCAAATCCTACGCCATACCCGGCATGAGGGACAGTACCATATTTGCGTAGCTCAAGATACCACCAATAATCATCGGGTGATAAGCCACCTGCTTTAAGCTTGTGTTCTAGCACATCTAAACGCTCTTCTCTTTGGCTACCACCTATGATTTCTCCTATTTTAGGTACAAGAACATCCATAGCTGCCACTGTCTTATTATCACTATTATCACGCATATAGAAAGCTTTAATCTGCTTAGGATAATCCGTGAGTATAACAGGCTTGGCGAAAAATTCTTCTGCCAAATAACGCTCATGCTCGGATTGCAAATCTAAACCCCATTTCACAGGATACTCAAAATTTTTGCCTGATTTCTCAAGGATGCGTACCGCATAGGAATAGGTGGCCCGTTCAAAAGGGGTATTAATGACATGCTGCATACGTTCAATTAATCCCGTAGAAACATGCTTGTCAAAAAACTCCATATCCTCTGCGCAATTATCTAAAGCATACTTAAGAACAAATTTAAGATACTCTTCTGCATTATCCATGTTGTCATTAATGTCGGCAAAAGCCATTTCTGGCTCAATCATCCAAAACTCTGCTAAATGACGGGAGGTATTAGAATTTTCAGCGCGAAAAGTGGGTCCAAAGGTATAAACATCCGATAAAGCGCAGGCGTAAATTTCGCCATTGAGCTGGCCAGAAACAGTGAGATAAGCAGGCTTACCAAAAAAGTCTTGGGAGTAGTCGATCTGCCCATTAGGAAGACGCGGATGAGCACTAGGCTCCATTGTTGTAACCCGAAACATTTTTCCCGCCCCCTCGCAATCAGAGGCGGTAATGATGGGTGTATGTAAATATAAAAAGCCTTTTTGCTGATAAAAAAGGTGGGTAGCAAAGGCTAAGCTATTTCTTAAGCGAGTGATAGCACCTAAAGTATTCGTGCGAGGACGAAGATGGGCAATCGATCGCAAAAATTCAAACGAATGGCGTTTTTTTTGTAAAGGGTAGGTTTCTGGATCGCATGCACCAATGATAGTTAAAGACTTAGCTTGCATTTCCCAGGCTTGATCTTTACCAGGATTTTCTACAATCTTGCCAGTTACAGCCACCGATACACCGGTAGATAGATGGCCAAGAATCTTCTCATAGTCAGGTAAATCTGGATTCAAAATAACTTGAAAGTTTGAGAGGGTGGATCCATCGTTAACTTCAACGAAGGAAAAAGTTTTTTGATTGCGAACCGTTCGCACCCAACCTTTAATCGTCACCTCTTGTCCTAATAATGAAGGAACTCCAGAAGCCGGGTATTTGAGTTGTCTAATTTTTATGCGCATAATAATAGCCTCATGATTTTACAAAGTCTCGTAGCATTTGAATTTCAGTCTTCCATATAAGGGGGTCTTTGGGAGTCTCAAGGTATTTAGGCATCGCTTGAGTTGGAGGATGATTCATTAAAAATTTAAAGCAATCTATGCCAATCAGTCCTTTACCCAGATATTGATGCCGATCTACACGGGAGCCTAAACCTTTAAGTGAATCGTTAAGGTGAAAGGCGTATAGATGTTTAAAACCCACCAATTGATCAAATTTTTTAAACGTTTCCTCACAAGCTAAAGTCGAACTCAAATCATAACCGGCAGCAAAAAGGTGGCAAGTATCTAGGCAGACACCTATAGGCAGGCGATTTTCTACTTTGTCTATAATATAGGCTAGCTCCTCAAAACGCCAGCCAACTGCCGACCCTTGCCCTGCAGTATTTTCTAAAAGTAAGCGAGTATCCCCCCTTTGGAGAAGAGGCTCATAAGTTAACAAGCTTTCCACAATTCTGTCTAAGCATTCTTGAGGGTCTCTATCAATCGCGGCACCTGGATGAAAATTTAAAAAAGAAATACTTAGCTTTAAACAACGCTCGATCTCAAGGCCAAAAGCTTCGCGACTTTTTCTCAAATTTTCTGGATCCGGTGCCCCCAGGTTAATCATATAGCTAGCATGGCTCATAATTTTTTGCAAATGAGTTTCTTTAAGTGCCGCATACCAAGCATCGATCACCTCTGGCATTAAAGGTTTTGCATTCCATTGCCTTTGATTACTGGTAAAGAGCTGAATAGTAGTCGCTCCTATCTCTTGTCCCTCATATAAAGCATTCTGTACTCCCCCAGCTGCCGAAGTATGAGCTCCTATGAGAAGATTTTCAGCTTTTGTTATCATCGACTCTCCCCTTCTTTCCAATTTTATAAGCACGCCATCATAACAGCCCAGCCGGTTGTTGACAAGAAAAGTAGCAGCAACTGTAGGTTCTAAATTTAAAGAAAAGCTAGCTTGCCGTTTAAAATAGCTTGAGCTATTTTAACCCTATGAAAAAGAGCTCTAATTAAGAACCGCGCTTCTTTATGCATGCGTAACCCTCAATCTACCCTTGCTTTCTTTTGTTTATTTATCAATGATATTTTTCTTTAACCCAAACGAATAGGGCCATGACAGATTCTACCCATAGTATTATCCGTTCAGCAAAGCGTTTTTTTAGCGGAACGATGCTAAGCCGTATGACGGGTATGGTAAGAGATATAACTATGGCTTCTGCTTTTGGCACGCAACCATCCATAGCAGCTTTTTTAGTCGCTTTCCGCTTATCTCATCTGCTGCGTCGGCTTTTAGGCGAAGGGGCTTTGCAAAGTGCTTTTATTCCCCAATTTGAAAAACTACGCTATCAAGACCCTCAAAGAGCGGCTGCCTTTTTTCGCAGTTTAACGTTAGCTTTAAGTATCCTTCTCTCTGTCCTTGTGATTCTAAGCATGGCCCTGCTTTGGGGCGTTCTTATGTGGGCCAACCTAGACGAAGGAAATGCTGAGATTGCTCAGCTAACCCTATTAATGATGCCAAGTCTCATTTTCATTTGCCTGTATGGTATGAATGCTTCCTTGTTACAGTGTGAGAAAAGCTTTTTTACGGCAAGTGTAGCGCCTGCAGCTTTTAATCTTTTATGGATTGTAGGGATTTTATGTCTAAAAAACCTACCTTCTAAAGAAGCGATGCGTGGGTTAACTCTCTTTGTGAATCTAGCCTGTCTAGCTCAATGGGCTGTTACGCTGCATCAGACTAAGCACTGCTTAAAAGCTCTAGGAAGAAATTTTGCAAGTCCCTTTAAAAATATTTTTTCCCAGGATATACTTTCCTTATTAAGTCCTTTAAGCCTGGGAATCATTGGTGTAGGCGCTGCGCAAATCAACAATGCTTTAGATGCTGTTTTTGCACGCTATGCAGATGCTGCAGGACCTGCTTACCTATGGTATGCTATGCGCCTTCAACAGCTTCCTCTAGCTCTATTTAGCCTAGCTATCGCGGCTGCTACCCTACCTCCTCTTGCTCGAGCCATTAAAAATGGCGATAAACAGCTGTTTAACAAATTCTTAGACTTTTCCCTACGCAAAAGTGTAGCGTTAATGCTACCCATTAGCACAGCTATTTTTGCTTTAGGCACTAGCAGCATTACCCTCATCTATGGACATGGAGGCTTTAATCAGCAAGCCGTTGCTAATACGGCTCTATGCTTAGGGGCTTATGGATTAGGCTTATTTCCTATGTCGCTCGTGCTTATTTTAGTCCCTGCTTTCTATGCGCAGGATAACTATAAAATCCCTACGCAAATCTCTATAGCTTCTATTTTGTTAAACTTGATACTCAATCTTTTGCTTGTTTTTGTTTTTGAAAGGGGTGCTGCTAGCGTAGCTTTAGCAACAAGCATTAGTGCATGGATGAATATGTTTCTGCTGCTATACAAGCTAGAAGAAAAAAGTGGTTATGTTTTCTCCCCTAAGCTAAAAACAAGTCTTTGGAAAATCAGCTGCGTAAGCTTACTTGCCATGCTTGCAAGTTTGACTTTTTCTCATTATTGGTTGGCTGAAAGTTCATGGATGCTAGGAAAAGAAAGTGTATTCTTACAAACTAGAAGCTCGCTACAGCAGCTTAGTCTATTCGCTCTACAAGCGCTCACTTTCTTGTTCAGTCTAGTGGGAGCAAGCTACCTTTTGCAAGTTGACGATATTTTAAAGATCCATCGAAGCGAAAGTCCTCTTAATTCTTGATTACATTTTATGCAAAAATAAGACAGCTATAAGATAAAAAGGATATCTTTAAAGGATAATCAACTAACAACCCTTCCTACTAAGATAGCTTTAAATGATCCAAAATATAGGCTGTGGAAGTTTTCCAGACTGCCCCTTAAATTTCTGTTCTTCGCCTCTCTTGTAGGCAATAGGCAGATGAAGCACATGCCTCATAAAAATTTTGACAAGTTATAATTGTTTTAATCACGGCTCTCTTTTATTATCCTAGGCATTCTCATTTATAATAATTACTTGGCAAATTTATATTTAAAAAAAGCATGAATTGCAACTGATTGAAAGATAAACAATAAATAAAGAATATTGCTTTTTTATCAATTTAATAATGCACCTACCATGTTTGTAAGAAAGCAATTATTACCTTCCCATTAGCTTAGGCTATCTAAAAATTGGGAGGGATTAAATGGAAGGCGTGTTACATGTTTTTGCTGAAAAGAGCATCAAAAAGTTTAGCTTAAGAATAAAGAATAGATCCCGAAGCTTGGAAGCAAAAAGGTTTGCTAGAACAAAAAGAAATAATAAAAAAGCCCTAGCCTAAGACAACTTAAACCAGGGCTTATTACTCTATATTCCAACTCTTTTAGGTAGAATGCGCTAAAAAGTCACAGATTTCATGCAATTTGATTTCAATGGGCCAAGGCATCTGCTCGGGTGTAGGCATCGCTAGCAGCTGTCCACCAAAGTTTTCTTTATCAAAAGAAAGATAATCAGGGACAGAGCGAGAAGGATTATCTAAAGACTGTTGAATCGCTTTCATGGGCCGAGACTTTTCTCTCACAGTAATCACCATACCAGGTCGTACTTGGAAAGAGCGGCGGTCAACTTTTTTGCCATCCACGAGAATATGACCATGGGAGACAAGCTGATGGGCAGCGAAAATAGTGGAAGCAAGTTTAAGGCGATAAACAATCGTATCCAAGCGACACTCTAGCAGTTCTGCAAAGTGCTGGGCAGTGTTACCAGCCATGTTAAAAGCATGCTTGTAATAAGCAACGAGCTGCTTTTCACTAAGCATACCGTAGATAGCTTTAAGTTTTTGCTTCTCTTCGAGTTGTAAGCCATAATCTGATTTTTTACGGCGGCGCGCTCCGTGCATACCAGGGGGATTGGGTTTATGCAGCAAAGGGTTGCGTGTGCGGCCGAAAATATTTGCACCGAAACGTCGGGCAACGCGGTTTTTATTACCTGTGTAACGAGCCATTGGTTCTCCTAAAACGATTTGCAGGTACGATTATCCTTATGATAAATCGCAAGTCGAAATTATTACACATTCCTTGACTTTTCTGCAAACATTCTCTGATTTTAAGCTTCTTTGAATGCTTTTTTCTTTTGCTATTTATAGGATAATTTATAAAGATAGCCCTAGGGGAGGAGATTTTAAATAAAAAAATTAAAGAGCATCATCTTGGATAAATTGGATAGCTAATTTATAGGCAGTCTCACATTCTTCGATGTTAGGATGGTAACGCTCGAATTTGACTCTATCAGCCTGCTGAAGAAAGAGTGCCAGCTGCTGACGAAAGGAGCTGGAAAAAGACCGACTTTGGGCCATCTCTGCTAAAAATTCGGGAGTTGTGCGCGTGGCTGCGGGAATATAATATTTTTTTTGAATATAAGCTCTTAAAGTATCAGTTAAATGCACATAAAAATTGTCAAAAAGCCCTTTAGTGGGTAATTGTTTACTTCGCAGCTGCCTAAGTTCTGCTAAAGCTAATTTCTTTGCAATCTTTGCTAATTGTTTAGATGTTAAAGGCTTTTTAATAGAAAAAGATTTTAGGAAAAAGCAAAGATAGAAGCTGATGAGGACAAAGCATCCTATTTGTATCCATGGTAGCTGCTTCTCATGCATTTGCTTTACATTCCTTTCGACCTCTTGCTTTTGCAAGGAAGGATTATTCCATAAAAGCTTTTGATTTTCCTCACTTAGTTCCATAGGAAGTTTCTTTTCAAAAGTCAGCAAAGATGCAAAATCTTCGGGGTTTTGGGAAGCTATTTCTGGGGCGGTGACCTTAATAAGATAAAGCTCGCTTACAATCTTTTTTAAAGGAGCCTTCTTCTTTTCTGCTATAAAATCGATATCGTAAAAAGTAAGGAATAGCTCTCCCAAGCGTAGCGGCTGTAATACAAACACAATTTCTTGAGAAAAGATTCCTTTAGCATGTTCTTGAAGATTTTCTGTTTTCATCTCCACGAGAGCAAAAGGATGCTCATAAAAGCTGCTGCTTCTAAGAAGATTCTGCTGCAGTTTTTTTAAATCGAGCTGATATCCAGCCGGAAAAGTTAATTCTAAATTGACTGTAAGAAAATCATTAATAGAAAGGGTTGAAGCCGAAGGCGTGATCACTACCTTAAATCCGCTTTCGTCAGCTCTGCCTTGAACAAAGGGAGAGAAAAGGCCTAGCAGCACCCACAAAAAAAACCAGCCGTTCATCGCCTTTTCCTCGCGCGCATTCTAAAAAATTTACGTAAAAGAGATGCATAAGGCTGATCGGTATATAGTTCTACTAAACCTACACCGTTTTTTATTAATAGAGCACGATAAGATTCTACTCGAGCCTTAGCCTGATAAGCAAATTGTTTCTGGAAAAGTTTACTAGAGCTATCTACTGTAAAGCTAGTGCCTGTTTCTAAATCAGTTAAGTGGATTAATCCAAGAGGAGGGAAAGAAATTTCATAAGCATCTATTAGAGCTAGAGCAATTAAGTCGTGCCGCCTAGCTGCTAGAGCCAACTCATGGGCATAAGGCTTAGGACATATAAAGTCGGTGAGCAAAAAGCAGACAGCTGGCCGCCTTTGAATCTTCCCTAAATAGGCCAGGGCAGCAGCCAAATCAGTTCCATGCTCTTTAGGTTTAAAAGCTAAAATTTCACGTATTAGGCGTAAAACATGCCGCGTTCCCTTAGCGGGAGGCAGATATCTCTCTACTCCATTGGAGAAAAGAATAAGCCCTATTTTATCATTATTTTTAATAGCTGAGAAGGCTAGCAAAGCACTAATTTCTGCGATTAAATCATTTTTAAAAGAAGAAGTGCTACCATAGCGCGTAGAAGCCGATATATCAACCAAGAGCATGACAGTCAGCTCACGCTCTTCGCGAAAGCTTTTAACAAAAGGACGATTCATGCGGGCGGTAACATTCCAATCGATCGATCGAACATCATCCTCTGCCTGATACTCGCGCACTTCTTCAAATTCCATACCTTGCCCTTTGAAAGCCGAGCGATAGGCTCCTGCCAGCAGATCATTAGCTAGCTGAGTCGTTTGGATTTGAAGACGATGAATTTTCTTATAAAGAGCTACGTTAAACTTAACCATGGGCTACTAACAAGCTTAAGGTACAGGAACAGTTTTTAGAATGCGCTCAATCATTTCATCAGTGGACACATCCTCGGCTTCTGCCTCATAAGAACGGCGTAAACGGTGTCGTAAGACTGCAGGGGCAATTTTTTTAATATCCTGAGGCACCACATAAGCGCGGCCTTCAAGGAAAGCATTAGCCTTGCAAGCAATGCAAAGAGCAATACTTGCCCGTGGCGAAGCGCCGTTGAGCAATAAAGATTGAAGATCAAGACCATATTGGCTAGGGTAGCGGGTAGCAAAAATTAGATCTAAGATATAGTTGGTAATCTTATCATCCATATAAACTTCATTAATTATTTTACGAGCGTTAAGAATTTCTTCTATCGTTAATATGGGCTTAACTTTTATGGAAGAACCTAAATTCGCCATGCGTTTTAAAATTTCTTTTTCCTCTTCTTTGGAGGGATAATCCATGGTAACTTTTAACATAAATCTATCCGTTTGCGCTTCAGGTAAAGGATAAGTCCCTTCTTGTTCAATAGGATTTTCTGTAGCCAGCACCAGATAAGGCTCTGGCAAATGAAAAGTTTGACCGTTAAGAGTGATTTGACGCTCTTGCATCACCTCTAAAAGAGCCGATTGCACTTTTGCTGGCGCACGGTTAATCTCATCTGCCAATAAGATATGCGTAAAGGCTGGGCCTTTGCTAACGGAGAAAGATTCTTCCTTAAAGTTGTAGATTGAAGTACCCACTAAATCGGCAGGTAAAAGGTCTGGGGTAAATTGTATGCGTTTATATTCACAATTAACTACTTTCGCTAAAGTAGTGACAGCTAAAGTCTTTGCTAAGCCAGGCAGGCCTTCTAAGAGCACGTGGCCATTAGCTAAAAGAGCTATCAGCAAGTAGTTAACCATTTCGTGTTGCCCCACGATAGCTTTGCCCATCTCTTGGCGGGCAAGCATAAACTTTTCATTAGCTTTACCTATAGTAGCGGCTAAAGCTGAAATATCTGTCAACAGCATTGTTTGTCTTTTGTTAAAAGTGTTGTTAATACATATAAGGGATTGTAAAAAAAGGGTAAAGAGAGAAGGTCGTTAACAGATATAAATTCGCTTTAATAAAATACCAAAACAGGTTTGTTTTAACTACCCATGCTTTAAAGAGGATAGTAGGTGCCGATTAATAGGCAACTTAACGGTAAAAACCGTTCCTACGCCGATTTCTGACTGAACAGCAATATGGCCAAAATGCTTTTCTACAATGGTTTCTACGATAGATAACCCTAAGCCAGAGCCTCCCATTTTTCTAGAATGAGCCTTATCCACTGTATAAAAACGTTGAAAGATATGTTCCAGATCGGTAGCAGGAATCCCGATGCCCTTATCGGCAACTTTTACTATAATTTTGTCTTCCTCGGCTTGAAGATAAATGGTGATTTGGGGAGGGGCAACCGAATATTTAGCAGCATTATCGATAAGATTAATAAAGGCATGTTCTAATAGATGAGGATCTGCTTCAAGAGTCATCTCTTGATCACTAGGCCTTTCAATCATAATTTGAGCATGGCGATGCACCTCTTTAACCGATTCGCAGCAATTTTTAATAATTTCATGCACATCACACTGAATGAGACGCGATTCGGGTAAATTTTCCACATCTGTCAAGGTTAAAAGATCTTTAATAAGATTATTCATTCTTAAACAGTTGCTTACAATCTTGGAGGTGACTTCTTTAAAAGTTTCGGGTGGCAAACCGGGATTATCATGTAAAGTTTCAGCAAAACCCCGAATAATGGTAATAGGGGTCTTTAACTCATGAGAAGCGTTAGCAATAAAGTCTTTACGCATATCTAAAAGTTTGTAGTGGGCAGTCATATCCTGAAGTACGACAATAGCGCCACTATTCTCCTTTTTAGGAGCAGCTACTAGATCTAAATATAATCGTTGGGAAGCATGCTTAATTTGCACAGCATCTGTGAGCACTTTATTTTGAGCTTGGCAATTGAGCAAAAGAGCTTGGAATGTTTGAGCATGTTGAATTTCATCAGAAAGATCGCTAAAAGACCTACCTACTAGGCGATTATTTTCTAACAATTTACAAGCCATATTATTTGCATAAGTGATCACCCTATGGACATCGACTGCTATCACCCCCTCTCCTAACGATTCAAGAATAGCCTCTTTTTCATTTCGCTCCTGTATAAGATTAGCGATATGGCTTTGAACCCTTATGGAAAGAGAGTTTAAAGTGCCGGCCAACTTGATAAACTCATCTGTTTTGCTAAGGCTATTTAATTCAATTAAAGGCACCACATGGGTTTCTCCCTGCTGGTAAGGATTGATTGCTTTGATAATTTGGTGAATAGGACTGGTTAAATGATTAATAATAAACCAGGTCATCAAGCTAAAAAGCATAAGAATGGCTGCAGCCAAAGCAATTACGCCTCTTTCAAAATCATGCGTTAGCTCCGTCACATACTTATAAGGAAAAGCTGTACGTAAGACATATGGCTTACCATGGAAATCAAAAGTAATCGCTAGATAGGCAAATTTTTGCCCTAATAGCTCCGAATAATCCTCATGATATCCACGCCCGATTCTAAAAGCCTCTAAAACTTCAGGATGTTCCACAATATATTCTTGGTTAAAGCGCAGGCCTAAAATTCTTTTGGTATGAGAATCATACAAGACCTTGCGCTCATTATTGACGACACTAATACGAAAAAAAAATAAAGCTTTTTGCTCTTTTAAACGGCGTATTAAAGCTTCATCATTAGGAGCTGTCTGAATTTTTTCAATTAAAGCTTGAGAGCTATCATACATAGCCTGGGTAGCAATCTTCTGAACTGTACGGGTAGCAAAAGGATATAAACCCGCAAGAAAAGTTAGAAATACAACGAGATAGGAAAAAAATATCTTTTGTCTAAAGCTTAGCATGAAAATTTGAAATTTAAAATCCCTGTTGTTAAGGGGATAAGATTAATATAAGGGCAGCTTTTTATTGATAATATATTTTATCGTAAAATTTTTGAAGGGACCTTTGGATGCTAACTTGTTCAGTTTAGGCCTACTCCGGTTTAAAATTCGCCCCTTTTTTTCCCTTTTAACAAGCTTAAGCTGCTCATCAAACATATTTACCCTTTTAAAGATTTAGATAAAATGTAAATTTTTAATTTTTTAAGAGAATAAAAAAATAAGCTTAAGGTTAAGAACTTGCAGCTTGCCATCGTTAATTAACACCTTGCTTTACAAGAGGTAGTTACATTTATAATTAAATAATAATTAATAATTATATTATAATAACTATTAGTAGGATTTTAATTATGAGGTATGCAAATGTCTTCTATAGCTAACAAGCCTTTCTCTCCTTCCGATTTCACAACAGCTCCCTCAGCGACTAGGCCCTTACCTCCTAATAAGCCCTTGCCAGCTATTCCTGGCCAGCCAAAAGTTTCTCCTACTGGACATATATATAGCCAAAAGAATTCCTTAGAGTCTATTTCGTTAGGAAAAACTTTTTCTCAATCAACAGAAGCAACTCCTCCCGAACTTAAATCCCATCGAATTACTTCTTTTACTTTAGATAAAGCTAGCTCCCTTGTTCAAGCCGCAACCTCCAAAGTAAGTTCTATAGCTAAGAAAACCTTTGAAGAAAGTAAGAGATTAACAAACAAAGAACAAAGACAAGAAGCTTTTTTTAATGGGCGAGAAGGTATTCAAAAAGCTAAAGAAAAAGCTAGAGACTATAAAGATAGATCAGCAGAAAAATTAGGCGAAATTAAATCGCTGCTAAACCACAAAGTGACAACGTTTAAAGAAACTTCTGCTCGCTCTATAAAAACGACAGCCCTTAAGGTCAAACATTCTACTCTCTCCTCGTTTAGAGAGGTAACCTCCTCAGAAAGAAGAGAAGAATTTTCTAAAAATTTCAAGGTAGCTTCTGAGCGTTTAAAAGATAAAAATGTGCAATATTTTAAAAAAGCGCAAAGTAAGGCAAGCGAAGTAAAAAGTAGCCTGCAAGCCAAGATTGATAATAGTGCTACCTTAAAGAACATCCGCCATACAATCTCTGCCCCCTTTAAAAGCACTGAAGCCAACCGCATGATGGTGGAGGAAAGGGCTGCACAAACTAAAGAGTTGTTTGCAGATATTTTTAAAAATATAACAAAAGAAGAACTTTTAAAAAATGAGAGTGCAAGAGAAAAATCAGAATATGCCGAGATTTGCCCTCATATAGATCAGTGGGTTAAGTTGTCAAATATGATCAGCAATTCTACCACCTCAAAAATTGTTAACACAGACAATTTAGGGGAGCGTGTTAAAGCGGTTGATTTGTATGTTCGCATTGCCGATCAAGCTTTTAAAAATGGCGATTTTGCCACCGCCCAGGCAATTTTTTTAGGATTAAATCAAGGAAGTGTGCAGCGGCTGCATAAAACTTTTGCCGCCCTTCCACGGCAAACAAAGAATATATATGCAAATTTGGAAAAAAGCTTCTCCAATCCTAATTACTTTTCTTTAAATAAAATTATGGAATTTGCTGAGGAAAACCCTAGTTTATCCATCGTTCCCATGATACATACGGTCTTATCAAGAATTGTTTTAGATGGAGAGAAATATATGAAGTCTAAAGCAGATTTAAATGAAACACGCCAAATTGATAAATACATTTCTTCATTTAAAGAAGCCCCAGAAGGATTAACCGCCGAAATTAATAGTTTAAACAAACAGATAGAAAGCATTAGCAAAGAAATTAATGAGGCTAAATTGAATAACGTTTCTTCTTTAAAGCTTTCTTATAAAAAGAGTGACGCAAGTTTAGAACTTTCCTATGCATTAAAAGTAGAAAAATTTGGTGATTACATTCAGTTGCAAAAAGCAGGCATTTCTTATGAAACTCATAAAGCTTATTTAAACCAACAACTACAAGATATAAACGAAAGAATCCAGCAAGCTGAAAAAGCAGGCCAAGCTATTGCTTCTGAAGAACAATTTGGTAAAGAAAACTTAGAAAAAGAAATTGAGATTGCAGAGTGGCTTTATCATGTGGCCAAAGAAATTTACTCGAAAAATTCCTCCCTGGATTTAGAGGGAATGCTGGAGAAATTCAAGCTAAAAAATGATAGAAACAGCAAAGTTGCTGAAGAGAATGTAAAAACGGACGAAAAAAAGTTAGATTCTTTAATCAATGATCTTACGAAATTACAGACTTCTCATCCCTCAAGCAAAGATAAATCAGCAGGGGTAAAGGAAAGCGATTGGTACTTCCAACCCCCAACAGATAAAAACCAATTCGAGAAGGATATATATGCCCAATCTTTAAGAATCGAACCACGTGCCTCTTCACGAGCCTAGGACTTGATAGCCGGTAGAAGTAATTAGGAGGGTGTCTTCAATACGCACACCTCCTATACCAGGAAGATAGATGCCAGGTTCAATGGTGATGACCATCCCTTCTTGCAGCGGTAGCTGCTGATAAGGTTCTTTATCACGGATCGAAGGCCACTCATGGATTTCTAATCCTACCCCGTGGCCTAAGCTATGTAAAAAATGCTCTCCATAACCGCACGCTGAGATGTAATCCCTAGCTGCCCGATCTAATTCTCCTAGAGTTATTCCAGGCTTACAAAGCGCCATGGCCCGTTGCTGAGCTTTTTCTACAATTGCATAAACTTTCCGCATGATAGCAGGCGGCTCACCCCAAAAAAGTGTACGAGATAAATCCGAGTGGTAACCTTTCCATTTTACGCCTATGTCAAACAACACAGTCATGCCTTCCCTTAACTCGGTCTCTGCTGGGCGATAATGAGGTAAAGCACTATTAGCTCCGAAAGCGATAATAGGATCAAAAGCTACTCCTTGAGCTCTCTTTTTTTTCCAAAAAATCTCTAACTCGGCAGCCAATTGGTCTTCTCTTACCCCCTCTTTTAGAAGGCTTTTAATATATTCATATCCTTGCATTCCCAGTTGGGCGGCCTCTTGAAGAATAGCTATTTCCTGCGCATCTTTTAGAGCACGAATTTTTTGAAGGGAGTGACTTAAAGAAACCAATTTAAGATTTTTAAACTTCTCTTGCATGCTTACATAGGTTTGATAGGAGATCGTCTCGCCATCAAAGGCTAGCGTACTAATTCCTTCTAGCACGCTTTCTAAAGAAGTTTTATCACTTAAATAAACAGGCACAGGTGCTTGATTTTTACAATATTCATAGTAACGATTATCCACAAAAAGAGCAGAATGGCTTTTAGTTTTAATAAGCAGCTTTCCCGCAGATAAGACTAACCCTGTCAAATAGTAAAGGTTGGTAGGATCCTCGACAAGAAAAGCTTCAAGGTTAGAATCATGAAGAATTTTTTTAACTTTTGCTAGACGATTTTGGAAATTCATAGACTACCCTTTAAAATTTCTAAATATCTCTTCGGTGCTTATAAAAGCAAGAGTAGACTTTCCTTGAGGGCAAAAAAAAGGCATAGAGGTTGCAAACAATTGATTGACTAGCGATTGAGCTTCTTCTGTTTGCAAGCGCTTGCGGTAATGGACGGCAGCATGGCTTGCTGCTACGGATAAGCGTTTTTCCATTTCTTTATCCCTCATTTTACCTTCCGGAAAGTTGTGCATCATATCTAACAGGTCTACTACCCATTTGGAAAGATCTATATTTCCGAATGTAGCTGGGATAGCATCTATCATAAAGCTATGAGGCCCACTTTCATGGATATGCACTCCCATCCGCGCAAAATCATCTAGGTTCGTAGATAGCGCAGCTGCTTCCGAGGAAGGCAAATTGATATGATGAGGAATTAATAAAGATTGAACAGCTGCACTTCCAGTGCGTGCCTGCAGCAAATTTTCAAAAATCACTCGAGCATGTGCTGTCTTCTGATCCACTAAGCAAAGTGTATCAGAGGATACCTGTTTCCATGCTTCTAATGAGTAAGCATCCAAAATAATATAACCTGGTATCGTTGCCAAAACACGAGGAAAAGAACGTTTTTCTTGGGTAAGAGGAACATGGAAAGAAGGCTGAGGTTCCTCTTTAAAGGGAACCTTAGCCATAGGGGGCAGCGGCTGATACTCTTTAGCTAAATCTCTCTCTTGTACAGGATGCAAGGAAAAAGCCGGTTTAACGGCAGGCATTATAAAGGTGGAGGTAGATGGCGGAGAACTAAAATCTTCATGAATAGGCTGATGATCTCGGCAAAAATTTGCATTACCTTTATGAATAGCTTGCTGGATTCCTTTAAGGACTAATTCTCTTAATATATTTTCTTGACGAAGTCGGACCTCTTTTTTTTGCGGGTGGACATTTACATCCACGGTCTCACCGGGCACATTCAAATGTAACACAAAAATAGGATGTCGATTAGTCGGCAAACTTGTGCCATAGGCATCCCGCACAACTGCAGATATCAAGGGAGAAAAAACAGCGCGCTTGTTAATAAAAAGATATTGACCGGTACGATTTTGACGAGAATAATGAGGAGCTCCTACATATCCATGCAAGCTATAATCACCATTTGTAATCTCTACCTCACAACAGCTCGTCACAAACTCGGCTCCCATTAATGCAGCAATTCTCTCCTTCAATTGATGGGAAAAAGCTTTGCCCGGAGAGCCTCCCGTTTGGATTTCATTAATCTGATTGTTGATCAATTGAAATTTAACATGGGGATGTCCAAGAGCAAGTAGGGTAATGATTTTGTGAATTTCCTGAGCTTCATAGGCAGGAGATTTTTGAAATTTTCTTCTTACAGGGACATTAAAAAAAAGAGACTTCACTTCAATCGTCGTCCCAGGAGCACGGGCAGCGGTGCCACAGTGCATGAGCTTTCCTCCTTCCACAATCACAAGGGTGCCTTCCCCTCCCTCTTGTGGAGCAGTCAAGAGAGTGAATTTGGAAATAGAAGCAATTGAAGGAATAGCTTCTCCTCGAAATCCCATAGAGAAAATTGACTGGATATCTTCTACTTCTTTAATTTTAGAAGTAGCATGGCGTTCCAGGCAAAGTACGGCATCATCCTGCTGCATTCCTGCACCATTGTCAGTCACGCGGATAAGCTGGCGTCCCCCTCCTTTAATCTCTACGCAAATCTCTGTAGCGCCTGCATCTAAAGAATTTTCCATTAATTCTTTTACTACAGAAGCTGGGCTTTCAATGACTTCGCCTGCTGCGATCTTATTAATAGTATGTTCATCAAGAACACGAATTTTTGAAGGCATAATACTTATTACTCGCTTAAATTTCTCAAGTATAAAGGATGACTCATAAGCAAGCAAGGAGAAGGATATCAAAAGATAAAAGCATTCCTGAAGTAGCTTGAAGAAAGAAAACAGAATAAAGATGATCGTTAGTTTTATAGATTGCAAGAATGCCTTGCTATCTCTTGCCTCCTTATAGCTTTTTTTAGTAACATGATACTATGCAGATTAAGAAATTAGCTACAGATATTGTAAAAAAGTTAAACCAAGCGGGGTACAAAGCTTATTTTGCCGGCGGTTGGGTACGCGACTATTTGATGAACCAACCTTCAGCTGATATAGATATTGCTACAGATGCACCCCCTGAGGTGATTTTAAAACTTTTCCCTCATACCTTTTTAGTAGGCTTAGCTTTTGGAGTGGTCATCGTCATATTAGAGGGATATCAATTTGAAGTGTCTACTTTCAGAAAAGACCTAGAATATGTCGACGGTAGAAAGCCAAAAAGCATTGAGCTATCCAATGAAGAAGAAGATGTAAAACGTCGAGACTTTACTATCAATAGCATGTTCTATGACCCTTTGGAAGAAAAGATTTATGATTACGTGGAAGGAAGAAAAGATTTAGAATTAGGTCTTATCCGCACAGTAGGAGACCCTTTTGAGCGTTTTTCCGAAGATCGTTTACGTATGCTAAGAGCTATACGTTTTTCTGCCCGCTTTAATTTTCGGTTAGATGAAGCCATCCAACAGGCTATTCAAGAAAAGGCTAGCACTCTTTTTCCAGCTGTTGCTATAGAAAGAGTATGGAAAGAATTTGTAAAAATGGCTGGTTACCCTCATTTTGCAAATGCTTTGATGGAAATGCACCGCTTGGGTCTATTAGGAGTTATTTTTCCTTCACTTGCTCTCTTAAATCTAAAAGATTTAAGTCAATATCTTAGTCCTTTTTCAAGGTTTCCTACCTATACTCCTACTATTTTATATATCCTTGAACTATTCCCCTCTTTTGATACCCAACAGCTGCAAAACCTTTGCAGTTACTTGCGCCTCAGCAAGGAAGAGACTAAGCTTGCTATTTTTGTGCAGACTGGAAAGCAACTTTTATCCGTAGCTCAAAGGCTTCCTGATCCTGAATGGGTCCACTTTTACGCTCATTCATACTCTCAAGTATGTCTAGAGATCTTCGCAGCCCGCCTATCTGAAGATAGTGAAGAAGCTTTTTATCAAGAGCATGAACAGAAGAAGGAACGCTTGAAACCTCATATTGAACGCGCGAGAAAAAAACAGCCTTTAGTGACTTCCAGTATGCTTAAATCTTTAGGAGTTTTGCCTGGTAAAAGCATGGGCCTTTTATTGCAAGAAGCAGAAAAGAACGCTATTTTGCATAATCTGCAAGCCCCTGAGGAAAGCATAAAAATGCTTCAGCAGTCCAAACATTGGCCGAATTTGAACTAAAGGCTTTTGCAAGGGTCTTTTAAAGCTAGAAAAAAACTATACAAAATATAGGAGTCAGCTATAATAACTTTACAGCTTGAAATAGTAGAATGGATTACGCAAAAAGCTTTTTTATCAGTCATACAAAATTAGCTAATTTTTAAATTATTTACCTCAGGAGAATTTATGCGTATATTAGGTTTGGTTAGCTTAGCAGTTGGAATTGCTCTTCTATTATTTGGCATCAATTCTTCTCAAGCTTTCACAGAGAAGGTCGTAGAAGATGTTACGGGCCGCTATACAGACAATACAATGTGGTATATTATTGGCGGGATAGCCATGATTGTAGGAGGAGGAGCCCTCACTCTTTTTGGCAGAGCTAAATAAAGAAAATTAAAGGGTAGAGGAGTCGATTCACCGGGGTTTTATACCAGATATAGCAACTTTTAGAGCTCAAAGGAGCATTTTTATTTTGATCATAGCCCCCTTGACAGCAAGCAGAAATTTGTTTGATTGTTAGTATCGGTAATACAAACATTTCAAGCCACCGGCATTCAGTATAAAGGGGGCTTTTTCTTTTGCTTTATTTGGTGAAACACCCACGGTAGAGTCGTATTCCTCTTTGATTTTTTAAAACCATCCATTGGCTTTGCTAAAATATTTCAACCTAGATTGCCTATCTGTAGTTTAAGCTTATAATGATTCAATTTTCACGCTTTATCTCCGTGCTGCCTACCTTTTTCTAAAGCCTGCTTGTGCAGAAGGCATGAAATGGCTTAAACCATTAAGCCCTCAGCAGTAGGGCTAGAAAAATTAAATCATAAATTTCTCAAGTATAGAGTCCATCAATTAAGAGTTGTGATAGTTATTTAGCAACATAACAAGCTGGCCTTGTCGAAGTAATATAAGGTTAGATGCCTTGGAAGGATGCCCAGTTAGAGCTTGAAGTAAAGCTAGTTCTGTTGAGCGTATAGCTATAACTTTCTGGAGTTGTCAAGCGCTATGTATGTTAACTTGGGTTAATAATTTTTCTTCATGAGCTTATCTAAAAATTCTATAAAGGTGGTTTTATTCAAGAGATAAAACTGAGCATCTAAAAATATTTTTTACCTCAAATCTCAGTAATAAAAGACAGCCTCCAATTAAGCAGAACAAAAAAAATTACTTTTTTTGTTGGATTTAAATCAAACTGAAATTAAATTTGGTTCACATCTAAATGAGATCAAGGAGATACAAAATGGGAATAAGCAATTTATCTCAGGCATGCAGTAGGATAGATAATATCAGTGACTATATCCCTGTTGTCAGCACGGTCACTAATTTAGTTGATCTCTTCCAGAAATGTATTATTGCGACCTTCATATCAAAAGAAAGCTTAATAAAGAGCCATTACTATAGCCACCTTAGCCGTAAAAGCTTTGGAAGGTGCATAACCTTGCTGATTCCTGTTTTGGGTAATCTCACCATTGGTATCATCGACTTCCTGCATCGAAATGATGCTAATAAAAAGCAACAAGATAAGAATTTTTCTCCTAATCATACAGCTCTTCAAAAAGATAAAGAAGCTTTATTTGCTCTTGTTAAGAAAGATGGCCTTGCTCTTAAGAGCGCTCGCTTAGAACTCCAAAAAGATAAAGATATCGTGCTGGCAGCCGTTAAGCAAAATGGCGAAGCACTTCAATATGCTAGCCGCGCACTTAAGGACGATAAAAACATTGTACTTGCTGCAGCCGAGCAAAATGGCTGGGCCCTTGAGTTTGCTAGCCCTAGGCTGCAGAATGATAGGGATGTCGTACTTACGGCTCTTCGCCAAAATGGCTGGGCCCTTCAATACGCCAGCTCCAGGCTTAAAGATGATCCCAAGATTGTGCTTGCTGCTATTGAAGAAAACGGCTGGACCCTTCAATACGCCAGCTCCAGGCTAAAGAAAAATAAAAAGATGATCATTGCTGCCATTCAAAACGAGGGCTGGACCCTTGAAGAGGCTAGCGAAGAGCTTAGGAACGATAAAGACATTGTGCTGGCTGCTGTTAAAAAAAGGCCCCTAAGGCTTCGCTATGCGAGCGAAAAGCTTAAAAACGATAAGGATGTGGTGCTTGCCGCAGTTAAGCAAGATGGCTACGCTCTTGAATTTGCTAGCCCACAACTGCAAAATGATAAGGATGTCGTGCTTGCTGCCATCCAACAAAATGGCTGGGCCCTTCAATATGCTAGCCCCGCACTTAAAGACAATCTAGATATTGTGCAGGCTGCTGTCCAACAGAATGGTTGGGCCCTTCAATATGCTAGCCCAAAGTTGCGCAATAGCGAGGAGCTTATTAAAGTAGCCAAGCTGACTAGGAAATAAACACCTTTAGTACTTATTTAAAAAGGCATATTTATCAAAGTTCGGCCGCCTAAAATCTCTTAAAACCATGGGGACAAGCAGGCCTACTTTCCCTTGCTTCACAAGCTTTCCTTAAAGGGAAATAAAATAAATTCTATAGGTTTTAAATAATTTTTTATTTAAAATTAATTTCTTTGTTAGGCAACCAATTGATATGGAAGCTCCCATGAAAATCTATGATTTATCTCAAGCTTACCGTTCGATTGATAATGTTGCAGACTATATTCCTCTAGTTAGCACAGTGACTAATTTAGTTGATATTTTCCAAAAATGTATCCTTTTATCTTTTAAGCAAGAGCAAAAGTTTCCTAAGAACCCTTATCATGCTCACCTCAGACTTAAAAGTTTTAAACGATGTATAATTTTATTGATCCCTATCCTAGGGAATATAAGCGTAGGAATTTGGGATTTTACTTGCTCTAGAAGCAGTAACAAAAAGTCTATAACAACGAATGTTGAACGAAAGAGTTCAGCTCCCCAAAGCAGCAATAAAAAGGCGAAGAACAATAAAAAGCTGCTCCTTGCTATTGTCAAGCAAAATGGTTGGGCGCTCGAATATGTCAACAAACAGTTTAAAGATGATAAAGATATTGTACTCGCAGCTGTCAAGCAAAAAGGCATGGCCCTTCAATATGCTAGTGAAAACCTCAAAAACAATAAAAGCGTGGTGCTTGTCGCCGTTCAGCAAGATGGCTGGGCACTTGAGCATGCTAGCAAAGAGCTTCAACATGATAAGCAAGTGGTCTTGGCTGCCGTCCGGCAACATGGCTCGACGCTCCAAGAAGTTAGCGAGGAGTTTAAAAATAATAAGGAGATCGTGATTGCCGCCGTTCAGCAGAACGGCTGGGCCCTGCAGTATGCTAGTGAAAAACTTAAAGATAATAAAGAAATTGTACTTGAAGCTGTGCGCCAGAATGGCTGGGCCCTACAGTACGCTAGCGAAAAGCTTAAAAACAATGAGGATGTCGTGCTTGCTGCCCTTGAGCAAAATGGCTTAGCCCTTGAGTATATTGGCCCCCTTTTAAAGGAGAATGAGAATGTTGTGCTTGTTGCTCTTAAGCAAAATGGTTTGGCCCTTGAGTATGCTAGCCAAATTTTTAAGAGTGCTGAGCATATTGTGCTTACAGCGGTTCAGCAAAATGGTAAAGCACTCCGGTATGCCAGTTATGAACTTCAAAAAAACAAGAAGCTTATCAATCTTGCTAAAAGCAGAAGCTCTCCTCTGATCCCTTAGCTTCCTTTTAAAATCCTTTAGAACTTTCAATGGAAATAGAAGATATTTAAACAAGATATTTATCGCTTTGGAAAAGCTTCTGCAACCTTAAAATAAACAACTTGGAAGCTTTAATCTCTATTTTTAGCTCTTATCATTGAGTGTAAATTAAAAGATTGCTTAAGGCAACGAATAAAAGTAGGCAGGGTAATCCAAATAAAGAACTTAAGAGAAGGGAGAGGAGGCGCGATTCATCTATTGCAAGATGGAGTAAAAAAAGTTATAGTTAGCTATCGCAAGGTAATAAATCTTTATTTTTATGAAAGAACTTTCTAGCCCTCAGCATCCTTTAGTTAAACATTTAGTCAAGCTACGTCAAAATCATGATTATCGCTGGCATCATCAAGCCTTTGTGCTTGAAGGGATCAAATTAATCGCTGAGGCCAATTCTTTGCTTACTTTCAAAACTATCTTAGCTTCTTCTCTCCATCTTTTACCTAAAAATGTGCAAGCCGAAAAAATTATTTTAGCGACTCCTGCGCTTATTCAAAAAGTATCAGGCCTTCAATCTTCTGAAGGCATTTTAGCTGAAGCTCCTATGCCTAAATTCTCTAATCTTTATGGAAAAAAATACCTCTTGGCTTTGGATCGTGTCAATGATCCGGGCAATCTAGGTACCATTATTCGCTCGGCCCTAGCTTTAGGATGGGAAGGCATTTTTTTACTTGAGGGAACTTGCGATCCTTTTAATGAAAAAGCCCTGCGTGCTTCTCGCGGAGCTGTATTTAAAATTCCTATGCGTCAAGGTACTTGGAAAGACTTACAAGAGATTATTAAAGTAAACAACCTACAAGGTTTAGTTGCCGATATTAATGGAGTTCCTTTTGAGCAGGTAAAGCCTTCGGCAGGAGTCCTTTTAGTTTTAAGCAATGAAGCTCAAGGACCTTCTCAGGAAGCTTTTTCTATAGGTTCATCGATCACTATTCCTATGTCTGGAGAAATGGAATCTCTTAATGTTTCAGTAGCAGCAGGGCTCTTACTTTATAATTTGCGCCAAAAGAGGGAGCCTTTATGAAACATCCTAAAAAAGATCAGCTACCGCGTATGCCTCAAAAATGGGTGGGCTGTGATCTTGAAGCCGATTATTATAAAGATGATCGTAAAAATTCACGGAAAGAGCGTAAGCTAGCCTCTGCAAAAGATCGCTCTAAATATAAAAAAACAGATAGAGATAAATGGCAAAAAAATAAGGAACTCCATCAAAATATCAAACTTGCCAAAGAAGATTTACTACGGGGTAGGGTTCTATCTATTACTCCCCAAGGAATTATGGTAGAGCATGAGCATGCAATCTATGCCTGTTCTATGCGTGGGCTGTTGAAAAAAGAAAAAACACAATTTAAAAATCTTGTTACCGTAGGAGACTTGGTATTATTTCAAAAAACAGATGCTCAAGAAGGCCTTATCGCGCATGTTGAAGAACGTTATTCTGTTCTATCACGCGCTGACAATCTTTCAAGGCGCCAAGAGCAATTAATCGCTGCTAACATAGATCAGGTATTAATTACTGTTTCCGTTGTCAATCCACCTCTTAAGCCTTTTCTTGTCGACCGTTACATTATAGCCGCACGTAAAGGTGGTATGGAACCTATAATAGTCGTCAACAAGATTGATTTACTCGATCATCCAGCTACACCCTTGGCTGAACAAGAGCTTTATAAAGATTTTCTGCATGCTTATAAAGTCGCGCAGATTCATGTCATACCTGTTAGTATTGTTACCGAGCAAGGATTAGATCAACTAAAAAGCATAATGAAAAATAAAGCCTCAGTTTTTTCAGGGCAATCAGGAGTAGGTAAATCCTCTCTTATTAATGCCATTACAGGCCTCAATTTTAAAGTAGGAAAAGTAGTTGAAAAGACTAAGAAAGGTTCTCATACTACTACTATGGCAAAGCTTATTTCCTTAGAATTTGGTGGCTGGTGTATAGATACTCCGGGAATTAAAAGTTTTGGTTTATGGGATCTTAATAAAGAAGAAGTCGAGCAATACTTTCCTGAAATTGAAGAAATTGGACAACAGTGCAAGTTTCCCAATTGTTCTCATACCCATGAAAAAGAATGTGCTGTAATTGCAGCCGTAGAAAACGAAAAACTTTCCCCCTTGCGGTTTGCTTCTTATCAGTATTTGCTAGAAGCTCTATCGCAAGAGCACTTGCGCCGTTAGCTTTTCCTTGTTTTCGTATGCAAATAAATTCTAAAAGATTTACCAGTAATTGCAGGCCTTTCTTTTCTTACGGTCATCACCCTGCCTTCTTGCCGATGGTAAAGAAATTCTACCCCGACCTTCGTAGCTGCCTCTTAGCTGTTCTTGATTTAAAAGCCCTTTTTTTGATAGATACGGTTTAGGAAGAGTCTGCTTAGCAGCGTATAATTAGGCATTTGAGAGCAAGCAATTTTAAAATTTTATCCCTCAAGAAGAGTTACTTGATAAGAAACCGCCTAGATTATATCTTAAAAAAAATTAACTCGAAGGTAAAAGCATGTCCTATATTCGCTCAGTAAAAGCTATAGAAATTTTAGATTCGCGCGGTAATCCTACCCTTAAAGTCATGATTACTACCGATCGCGATATTAGCGCCGAAGCTTCAGTACCTTCAGGAGCATCGACAGGTCAGCATGAAGCCTTAGAGCTTAGAGATGGGGATAACAGACGTTTTGCAGGCAAAGGTGTGCAAAAAGCCATCACGCATGTTAATGGGCCTCTCGCTCAAATTCTAGTAGGAGAACATGTCTTTGATCAGGCTCGTCTAGATCGCCTGATGATCACCAGTGATGGTTGTGAGAATAAAAGCCGTTTTGGAGCCAATGCAATTTTAGGAACATCTTTAGCCTTAGCGCGAGCAGGAGCCCTTAATGCTAAACTTCCCTTATATCGCTACATCGGTGGAGCTCATACCCATATTCTTCCTTGCCCCATGATTAACATTCTCAATGGCGGAGCTCATGCTGATAATCTGCTTGATTTTCAAGAATTTATGATTCGACCTACCGGAGCTCCTTCCTTTCATGAAGCTGTACGGTGGGGAGCAGAAATTTTTCATACTTTAAAAGGGATACTTAAAGAAGAAGGCCATGTTACAGCGGTAGGTGATGAAGGAGGCTTTGCTCCTAATCTAGAGTCTAATGAGATTGCTTTAGAACTGATAGTCTCAGCCATCGAAAAAGCAGGATACCGTCCTGGCATCGATGTATCGTTAGCCTTAGATTGTGCAGCTTCTGAGTTCTATGATGAATCTACGGGTCTTTATAAAGAGAAAAAGAAACAAAAAAGAAAAAGACCCTTTGTGGAACGAACTGCCGAAGAAGTCGTAGATTATTTAGAAAATTTGGTGAAGAAGTTCCCTATCGATTCAATTGAAGATGGACTGGCCGAAAATGATTGGCTTGGTTGGCAGCATCTTACTAAAAAATTAGGACATCAAGTCCAGCTAGTAGGGGATGACATTTTTGTGACTAATCCTAAATTTCTGTCGCGGGGTTTTGACTTAAACGTTGCTAACTCCATTTTGATTAAACCCAACCAGATTGGCACATTAACTGAGACGCTAGAAACTATTCGCTTAGCGCAGAGCCATAGCTATGCTGCTATTATTTCTCATCGTTCGGGTGAAACTGAAGACAGCATAATTGCCGATATAGCCGTGGCTACAAATGCGGGGCAAATTAAAACAGGCTCTCTTTCTCGTACAGACCGGGTCGCCAAATATAATCGTTTACTCAATATTGAAGATGGTCTTAAAAGTGTCTGCCGCTATTGGGATAGTAACCTTTATAAATGTGGGACAGGTTTTTCCTCTTCCTCATTTTCCTAAGAAAGGGGCCTTGAAGTTAAACAAGGATTAACCCCTTGATAAATTATTTCCTAAACAAGCTAGTTAAGTATCTTTTCTTAAAACATGCAAGAGCACCTAGAGGCTTTTGCATAAATCAATGCTTGCTATGGATATTAATACTAAAAGCTACTTATGCCACCAAGCGTTCGAGAATTAAAGAGCAACATTGAAGCGTTAGGGCCAGTAGGTTTATCCATAATACAGGTCAGAGATCAAAGAATTTGGCAAAATTTTTCCTTGTCCCCTGCTTAATATTTTCATCCTCCACCCATCTTTAGCCCACAAGTTAGCTATTCTAGCTTTATAATTTTTTATCGGTAGGGTTTAAAAATTTGAAGCAAAATTTTATAGAAAAAACAATAAATTATGAATTATCTTAAATTATCTACCATTAGATTAGCTTCTTCTTCATCGATCAAAACAAATTGATGGAGATCTTGCTTATAATAGTAGACATCCGCTTGTGCGATATCAAACCACCATCCATGCACTCGAAGCTGCTTTTTTTCCAGGCGTTCTTGAATGAAAGGATAGCTGATAACATGTTGCATTTGTTGAAGCACATTAATTTGAGAGATTTGGTTATGCTCGGATAAAGAAGGGTTAAGGCTAATTCCTTCTCTCACTTTATTTAAAGCTTCTTCTCCATGCTTTAGCCAGGAACCAAGATGGGGGCAAGTATGGCCATCGACTCCTCGGGCTAGAGCTTGCATAGCTCCACATTCAGAATGACCACAAACAATAATATCAGAAACGTTAAGAGAAAATGTAGAAAACTCTAATACTGCCGAAGCACTGCTATCGCAAAGTGAGGAAGAAGCCGGGGGTATTAAATTTCCAATATTTCTTAACACAAATATATTTCCCGGATGAGTAGAAGCAAAAAGACTGGGCATTAGGCGACTATCAGAGCATGCAATAAAAAGTGCTTCTGGCTTTTGCCCGAGGGCCAACCGAGCAAAAAGAGCGCGCCCCTCCTCGCTAAGGTTCTTTTTAAAATGCGCAATTTCTTGAATGAGTTTTTTCATATTTTGTAAACACTTGTTAATTAAGTTAAATGTATATTGTATATGCTGCCATTCGATCTATCCTCTCACAATGCCCGACCATGCTAGCTGGCAATCAAACTTTTAAGCGTGGCCCCTACTTAATTTTTGCTAGGTCTTTAGCATTTCCCCTTCTTTTTTCTTATATATTGCATAAAAGAACATATGGTGAAAGGATTTTTGCATGCTGTCGTTGATTGATTTCTTAGAGAAAAGAAGAATAAAATAAATTTTAATTATTCACTATTTATTTACAAATGTTTACAGGCATTTTGCAGGAAAGCACATCTAAAAAACTTTATTTATCCTCAGAAAAATTTTCAAAAAAAGTGTTTGGTAATCCATTAAAGGGAAGGGTAAAAAAAACACCCCCCCATAAGAAAAAAACCCAAAAGATAAAAGATCAAGAGCTTACAAAGGTTAAATGGCTAGATATGAACCTTAAAAATATTAAATGAAAACCTAAAAATCTGTTGACTAGGAGCTCAAGCAAATTATTAAGCTTCATATCCCAGGTAAGGAATAATTAGGTTTATGGCCTTCAATTATAACATTAAAAACTAAAGCCAGCGGTACACTTGCTAGTTAAATATGTATCATGCGCTGTAATTTTAAACGGGGGTAAAGTAGTGCTCGAGGCCTTCGCTAGTAGGCTTCATCGTCCTACTACCTTTTTGCCAATTAGCAGGACAAACTTCGCCATTCTCTTCGATAAAGACTAAGGCATCTAGCATCCGCAGAACTTCTTCGACATTACGGCCTAGTGGCAAATCATTGACAACCTGATGACGTACAATACCTTTTTTATCTATAATAAAAAGCCCTCGATAAGCAATACCTTCATGCTGAATAAGCACGTCATAATCGCAGGCAATGCAACGGTTCATATCAGACACAATGGGATAAGTTAGGCCCTGAATGCCTCCTTTTGATTTAGGAGTATTTAGCCAAGCCGCATGGCAATAGGGACTATCTACCGAGCAAGCAACCAACTGAGTATCCCTTTTTTCAAACTCTTTTATTTTTTCTTGAAAGGCATGTAATTCTGTAGGACACACAAAAGTAAAGTCTAAAGGATAGAAGAAAAAAACGACATTTTTACCTAAAAAATCAACCAATGAGAAATTGTTGATAATTCGCCCTTCTACAACCGCTTTTGCCCTAAATTCGGGGGCTTGCTTACCCACTAACACACCCATCGTAAACTCCTTTTTTTATCTTTATCCTTAATTTCCAAAAAACTCTTCGGCCTTCTCTAGCCATTCTTCTGCACCTATCGTCGTGGCCTCTCCATGGCCTGGAAATACACGTGTATCCGGTGGTAGCTTGGCAAGCTTTGACAAGGAATCCCACATAAGGGAAGGTCGTGCCGTGGGAAAAGATAAATTGCCAATCGTACCTTTAAATAAAGTATCCCCTGAGAATAACAGCTGCTCTTCTTGACTATAAAAACAAACACCACCAGGAGTATGACCAGGAGTTTCGATGACTTCAAAAGTAACATTCCCTACAGCAACCTTCTCACCTGCTTTCACATAATGCTCAGGTTCAGTCCCCTCTATATCAATCCAACATGGCAAGCCATCACTTCCAGGATTTTCTACATTCTTTGCATCCAATAAATGGACATAAACAGGAATCTTATATTTATTTTTAAGGGGCGCCACATCAGCAATATGATCCCAGTGTGAATGAGTTAAAAGGATTTTGGAAGTAAGTAAGTGATTTTTAGTGAGATAATCTATAATTGCCGATGCGCTTCCTGGAGCAGGATCGATGATTGCTGCTTGCAAAGTGGCAGGGCAGCTAATGACATAAGCATTCGTTTGAAAAGGACCTGATACAATTGTATGGATAATCATTGCACCGGAGAGGATTTGAACCTCTAACCGCCCGGTTCGTAGCCGGGTACTCTATCCGATTGAGCTACCGGTGCAGAATGTAGCGCTATATTGCCTTACTCTCTGTATTTTAAGCAAGCTTAAAAAGATCAAGAAAGCTTAAAACTTATTTGGTAATCTCTGTTTCTTTTTCTTTGCCTATTAATCTCAGTCTTTAACGATCCAAGCAGTTAATGCAAAATAACTTATTTACTATGTGAGCGTAGATTTTGATCGAAGTCCAGTCAGCCACTTTCTTGCAGAAATTAAGCCAAAAGATTGGCAGAGTTTA